>DAIUBZ010000101.1:0-6415 GCA_036846445.1 Sphingopyxis sp.
GCTCAAGGCGGCGGGCATTCGCGCCGCGCTGGATGTCCGCAATGAAAAGATCAATTACAAGGTGCGCGAACATAGCCTGGCCAAGGTGCCGTATCTGTTGGTGGTCGGCAAGCGTGAGGCGGAGGAGGGCAAGGTCGCCATCCGCACGCTGGGCAGCGATGGCCAGCGGATCATGACGCTGGATGATGCGGCGGCGATGCTGGTCGCCGATGCCGCTGCGCCCGATTTGCGAGCGAAGGGCGAGCGATGATGATGATGCGGGGGACATTTTTGGCGGCGGCCCTGATCCTGTCAGCCTGTACCGCGCCTGCCACGGACGAGCGGGCCAGCGAGGCGATGGCGGACATGAACCCGGCCCAGCGGGCATATTTTGACGCCAACGCCAAAATGCATGCCGGGATGGTGTCAACCATCCACCCGGATGCCGACATTGCCTTCATGTCCGGGATGATCCCGCACCATCAGGGCGCGGTGGACATGGCGGCAATTGTCCTGAAACATGGCAAGGATCCCGAGGCCCGGGCGCTGGCCGAAGCGGTGATCACGGCGCAAAAGGCTGAAATCGCCCAAATGGAGGCGTGGCTGAAGGCGCGGCGGGTCGACCGCGCCGCCGGGATGCGCACGCTGGCTGACCCGCCGGTTGATCACAGCAAAATGGGCCATTGACCACTGAATGATCTGGCGGCCCTGATCGGCCATTCGCTGCCCGCGCTGGTCTTTATGGCGGCGATGACTTTTGGTGCGGCGGTGGTGCGCGGGCTGACCGGCTTTGGCATGGCGATCATCCTGGTGCCGCTGCTAGCGCTGGTGATCCCGCCGGTGGACGCGGTGGTGGTGGGCATTATGCTGCAAATGCTGATCGGGCCGGTGGGATTGCCGGTGATTTTGCGGGCTGCCGACCGCCGGAGTGCGCTGACCATCGCCGCCATTGCCATGGCGACCACGCCGCTGGGGCTGCTGGCGGTGCGGGCGGTGACACCGGACATGGCCCGGCTGTTGATCGCACTGGTGGCGATTGGCGCATTTGTCGCGATTGTCTGGCCAAAATCCGCCGGGGTGAACCGGCCCCGTCCGGCGCTGACGGCATTTACCGGTGCAGCATCGGGCGTGCTGAACGGCTTTGCCGCGATGCCCGGGCCGCCGGTGGTGCCCTATTATCTCAGTCACGGCTATGCCCCGGCGGCGGCACGGGCATCGATGATGCTGGTGTTTGCGCTGACCGGGCTGGCGGGGACGCTGGTGGCAGCGGCGATGGGCACCGCAACATGGGAGCTGGCGGCGCTGGCCGGGCTGTTGTTCCTGCCGATGGTGGCGGGCAACTGGCTGGGTGGGCGTGGGTTTGGCCGGGTCACTCCGCCGGTCTGGCGCGGCGCGGTTGCGCTGGTGCTGGGCGGCGCGGCGGTGGCGGCGGTGGTGCGGCTCGTCGCATGAGCATCACGCGGTTGACGCTGACCGATTTTCGCAACCACGCGCACAGCGAACTGGTGCCCGGGCCGGGGCTGGTGGTCCTGACCGGCGACAATGGGGCGGGCAAGACCAATGTGCTGGAGGCGGTGTCGCTGCTCGCGCCGGGCCGGGGCCTGCGCCGGGCCATGCTGGCCGATCTTGCCCGCCGGGGCGGCCGCGGCGGCTTTGCGGTGCACGCCGACTGGCAAACAGCCGGCGGCGGCGATCCGATCAGCATTGGCACCGGCACCGCCGCCGCCGATCCAGCGCGGCGACTGGTGCGGATTGGCGGCGCCCTCAGCAGCGCGGCGGTGCTGGCCGAATGGCTGGCGGTGTTGTGGCTGACCCCGGCGATGGACCGATTGTTCAGCGACGGGGCCGCCGCCCGCCGCCAATTTCTGGACCGGCTGGTGCTGGCGGTCGATCCGGCGCATGGGCCAAACGCCAGCCGCTATGACAGCGCGATGCGTGGCCGCAACCGGCTGCTCGCCGATCCCGCCGGAGCCGATGCGGATTGGCTGACCGGGCTGGAGGTGCAGATGGCTGCGGCGGGCGCGGCGCTGGACAGGGCGCGACATCGCTGTGTCGCCGCGTTGACGGCGGCGCTGGCTGGCCAGCCTGCCGCGCCATTTGCGCGGCCCGCACTGGCGGTGGTCGACGGGCGCGGTGCGGCGCGGGCCGGGCCGCTGGCGGCGGAGCCATTTGCCGATGCGCTGGCACGGCGGCGGCGGCAGGATGCGGTGGCCGGCCGGGCCACGCTGGGGCCGCACCGTGACGATTTGCAGGTGACCCACGGCGCAACCGGAATGGCCGCCGGGCAATGTTCCACTGGCGAACAAAAGGCGCTGTTGATCGCGATGGTGCTGGCCCATGCGGCGCTGGTGGCGCAGCAGCGGGGTGCGCCGCCGGTGCTGTTGCTGGACGAGGTCGCGGCCCACCTTGATCCCTGCCGCCGCGCCGCCCTGTTCGAGCGATTGGCCGCCGCTGGCGGGCAGGTCTGGCTGACCGGGACCGAGCCGGCGCTGTTTGCCCAGGCTCCGCCGGGTGCCCAGCGGCTGCGCGTGGCGCGCGGAGCCATTGCCCCGGATTGATGGGCGATTTTTACGGTAAGTGCCATTGAGAGTGATTTGCAGCTTGCAATTGCAACCGCCTCGCAATACCGACTGGCCGGGGCAATTGGCCCGGGGCAGGAGCTTGCATCATGGCACGCAATTTTCGCGGCTCGATCAGCACGGCGGCGCTGGCAATCGCCGTCGCGATTGCGGGGGGCGCGCCAACAGCAGCAGCCGAATCCGCGATTGCCGCCGCAGCCGCAGACGAGTCGCCCATCGACCAGATATTGATCACCGCCAGCCGCAATGATGCCTTTGATATTGGCGGTTCAGTTCAGCGGCTGGACAGCGAACAGCTTGAAAAGATGCGCTATAGCGATGTCAACCGGGTGCTGCGCGCGGTGCCGGGGGTGCTGATTCAGGAGGAGGAGGGCTTTGGCCTGCGTCCCAATATCGGCATTCGCGGGTCGGGGTCTGACCGGTCGGCCCGGGTGGCGATCATGGAGGATGGGGTGTTGGTCGCGCCTGCGCCCTATGCGGCCCCGGCGGCCTATTATTTTCCGCGCATCGCCCGGATTTCGGCGGTGGAGGTGGCCAAGGGGCCGGCGGCGATCAAATATGGTCCGCTGACCACCGGCGGCACGGTGGCATTGCTGTCCAGCCCCATCCCCGCGTCAACGCGCGCCGATGGACTGGCTGGGCGGGCCACCGTGCTGGGCGGCAATTTTGGCCAATTGCGCGCGCTGGGCGCACTGGGCGGGTGGTTTGGCGTCGGCGGCGGCGTTGAGGCAGGGATTTTGGTCGAAGGGCTGCATGAACGGTCCAGTGGCTTCAAGCAATTGGACGCGGGTCCGGGGGTGCCGACCGGCACCGGCTACAATATCGACGATATGGTCGTAAAACTGGGTGTGCGGTCGGTCGACGGTGTTCACAGTGTCGAGGTGAAGTTTCAGCGCTATGCTGAGCGGTCGGACGAGACCTATTTGGGCCTCACCCGGGCGGATTTTCTGGCCACACCGCTGCGCCGCTATGCCGCCAGCCAGGTTGACGTCATGAACGTCCGTCAGGATTTTTGGCAGGCCAGTTACCGCCTTGCGCCGACGGAGGCATTTTCGCTGGCCGCCACCGCCTATGTCCGCGACACCAGCCGGGCGTGGTACAAGCTGCACGATGTGCGCAATCTGGCCAATACGGGGTGGACCAGCCTGTCCAACGTTCTGCTGACCCCGGCGGCATTCCCGACGGAATTGGCCGATTTGCGCGGCGGCGATGGGTTTGCCGGGCGGGTAGGCGCGCTGCGCGTGCGCAACAACAATCGCGAATATGCCGCGCGGGGCGTGCAACTGCTTGCCGAGAGCCGCTTTGCCACTGGCAGGGTCGATCACAAGCTGGAGGCATCGCTGCGCTTTCACCGCGACAGCGAGGATCGGTTTCAACAGGATGACCGCTATACCATGGTTGGCCGGACGATGCAGTTGGTGTCAGTTGGTGTGCCCGGCAGTCAGGACAACCGGCTGGGTGAGGCGCGGGCATGGTCGGCCTTTGTCCGCGATACCATGACGGTTGGCCCGCTGACGCTTACGCCGGGGGTGCGCTATGAGAACATCATTTTGCGCCAAACGCGCTGGGCACTTGGCGATGCCGTGCGGGCGGTTCCCGTCGCACAAGCGGAGCGCAGCGTGCAGGCATGGCTGCCGGGCGTTGGTGCGGTGTGGCGGGTCAGCGACGGGCTGCGGCTGGTCGGCGGCGTTCACAGGGGCTTCTCCAACCCAGCCCCAGGGTCGACAACGACCGCAGAGACAAGCTGGAACTATGAAGCCGGAGTGCGGCTGGGCAGCCCGGCACAAGGGCTGGAAATCATTGGCTTTGTCAACCAGTTCGGCAATCTGGTCGGCACCTGCACCGCATCGACCGACAGTGGCTGCGCCATCGGTGACCAGTTTGACGGGGGCCGCGCCCGCACCCGGGGGGTGGAGGTGCTGGGCCATGTTCGGGTCGGTGATGTGGCCGAACGCGGCTTTGCCGTGCCGCTGTCGCTCAGCTATACGCTGCTCGATGCGCGGTTCCAGACCAGCTTCGTCAGCGGTTTTGGCCCGTGGGGCACTGTGACGGCGGGCGATCGGCTGCCCTATGTGCCCTCCAGTCAGATCAGCCTGACGGCGGGCGTTGAATTGCCGCGATTTGCCGCCAATCTGGTGGTGAATGGCGTAACCGCCACCCGCAACCGGGCAGGGCCAGGCCCGATTGCCGATGGCAACCGGATCGACGGCCGGGTGGTTGCTGATCTTTCTGTCAGCTATGACGTGCTGGCGGGGGTGCAACTGTTCGGATCGGTGACCAATGTGACCGACGCGCGGTTCAATGTTGCCCTGCTGCCTGCGGGTTTCCGCCCGGGCATGCCGCGCGCCGTGCTGTTGGGGGCGAAACTGGGCTTTTAACCCGGCAAATGCCCGCTTTCCCGCAGTTCCGGCACGGCTCGCCGCGCCAAACTTGGCAGATCAACCGTCGCCGACCAGTCTCAGGCCCATGACCGGACTGGAATATCGACTGAACATGTCCCGCCGCGCCCTGTGCGTCGGCATGGCGAGCGCCGGTTTGCTGGCTGGGCCGGGATCGGCGGTGCGGGCAGCGGTTGGTGCAGGGGCGGCCGCCGACCCGCTGACGGTCGCGCGGCGCGAGCTTGGCCGGTTGGGTGACCAGATTGCCATTGCCGACCGGGTTGGCATTGTCGATTTTTCCCTGCCAAGCTGGGCTCCCCGCTTTGCGTTGGTCGATATGGTCGCGGGCACAACCGAGTGGCTGCCTGTTACCCATGGCCGGGGCAGCGATCCGGTGCACGAGGGCTGGGTGCGGCAGGTTTCAAACCGGCCCGGGTCGCTGGCGTCGTCGCGCGGGGCCTATCGCACCGGCGAATATTATGTCGGCAAACACGATATATCGATGCGGCTGGACGGGCTGGACCCTGACAATCATCTGGCCCGCGACCGGGCGATTGTTGTGCATGGGGCATGGTATGCCGAGCCGGACATGATCGCGCGCCATGGAAAATTGGGGCGCAGCGAGGGGTGTTTTGCCTTTGGCGCGGCAATCAACGCCATGGTGCTGGACCGGCTGGGTCCGGGGCGGCTGTTGTTCGCCGATTATATCTCGCCGCTGGCCCCGCCGGTGCCGCCGGTGACAGTGGCGGTGGTTGACGAATGGGACCTGCGGCCCTGATTACTGCACCCGGCTGACGGCGGCGCCGCGCGCCCGCAACATGTCAATCAGCGAATCCGGCCCGGCCAGATGCGCCGCGCCGACCGCCACCAGCACCACCTCATGACCGCCGCTCCGGTTCAATATACGGTCCGTCCAGCGCCGGTTGCGATCGGTCAGCAGGCTGGCGCGAAAATCGGGGTATTCCCCCCCGGATTGCGCCGCAATTTGTGCCAGCGCCGCGACGTCGCCGCCCCGCCATGCCGCCAGCAGCGCCGCCAGTTCCGCGCCGCCATCGCCAATGCCCGCCGCTGCGTCGGCCAGCAACGCCGCCTGAGTTGCGGGGGACAGGCGATCAAGTGCGCCAAATTGGTCCGTCGCCGTCTCCAGCCCCATGACCGCCGCGCCGCGCCGCCGAAACTGGCGGATCAACAGCCGGTCCACGCCATTGGCCGACGCCAGCCCCGCCGCCCGGGTGCGGATGTTGCCGATGGTCAAAGCGACGGCCCAATCGTCCAGCCCAGCCAGCACGGCCATATCCAGCCCGTTGCGCGCCGCAAACTGGTTCAGCCGCTGCGCCGCCGCCGGGGGCAGCCGCGCGTCGAGGGGCACCGGCGGTGTCCGCGCGGCGGCCTTTGCCAGGCCAGCCGGGGCGCGGGCAAGTTCGTCAGGGTGCAATTCCACCATCAACGCATCGGCGCGCCGCACCGCCGCTCGCACCG
>DAIUBZ010000102.1:0-6403 GCA_036846445.1 Sphingopyxis sp.
GCATCCGCGGTCACGATACAGCGGTCATCCGCAACCAGCCGGGCACCGCGATCAATCAGCCGCAGCGCCAGATCGGATTTGCCAATCCCGGACGACCCCATCAGCAAAATGCCGCGCGCGCCCATCGCAACACAGGTGGCGTGGATGGTCGGCGGGGGCGGTGGCGGCGGGGATTTCCACATTGCGATCAACTTACAGCCGACCCACGGTGGTTGCAAGCGACGGGGCTATAGCTGATGCCCGGTCCGGTCGCGCTTGGTGGCCAGATACGCGGCATTGTGGGGATTGGCGGGCAGCGCCAGCCCGATACGTTCCACCACGTCAATCCCCAGCCGCGTCAGTTCCGCCACTTTTTCGGGATTGTTGGTCAGCAGCCGCACCCGGGTCTGGCCCAGCAGGTGCAACATCTGGGCGGCGATGCCGAAATCGCGCGCTTCCTGAGGAAAGCCCAGCCGGATATTGGCATCCACCGTATCAAAGCCCTGATCCTGGAGCGCATAGGCGCGCAACTTGTTGACGAGGCCGATCCCGCGCCCTTCCTGCCGCAAGTAGAGCAAAATCCCCCAGCCAGCATGGCCCATCTGGTGCAGCGCACTGGCCAGTTGCGGGCCGCAGTCGCATTTCAGGCTGCCCAGCACATCGCCGGTCAGGCATTCGCTGTGCAGTCGGACCAGCGGCGGCGCGCCATTGCTGCGGCCGATCACCAGCGCGACATGGTCCGACACCTCCTCTGGCGAGCGGAATGCGACAATTTCGCTGTCCGGTGCGACCGCCACCGGCAGGCGGGCGCGGGTGGCAATCTCCAACCGGCGCGGGTCGAGCAGCGCAGCAATATCGCCGGGCTGGGCTGCGGCGTCCACCGCCCCGGCGGCGGCGCGGACCAGCAGCGCGGGCAGCAAACCCGCATGGCGGGCGAGCACAACCGCCGCCGCCGCCGCCGGATCGTCGCCGGTTGCCACCGCGCGGAACGGACCTTTGAGCGGCGTCGCGAGGTCAAGCGATGGATCCGCCAGCGCCAGCGCATCGCGCGGATCGCGCACCGCCCCGGCCAGGCGCACCGCGCCCGCGCCGGTGCCGCACCCCGCCCCGGCGGCGGCGCGCTGGTTGGCCAGTTTCAGCACGACCGCACGTTCCCAGGAAATCAGCAGGTCCGCCGCTGCACCGCCAGAAAATGCCGCCAAGCGGCCGGGATCGGCCAATTCGCTGGCCATCAGGTCCAGCCCGCCAATCCGCACCGTCCAGCCCCGGCGCAGCGCATCGACCGCCCGCGCCGCCATTCGCGCATCACCGGCGGCTGCCGCGATGCTCACAGGGCAAACTCGGTCAGCAACGGAATATGGTCCGACGGCTTGTCCCAGCCGCGCGCGGCCTCGACCACCCGGTGTGCCTGCGCGGTGGCGGCGACCTCGGGCGTGGCCCACATATGGTCCAACCGCCGCCCCCGGTCCGATGCCGCCCAATCCTGGGCGCGATAGCTCCACCAGGTGAACAGCCGGGCCGGGGCCGGGGCAAAATGCCGGCCCAAATCAGTCCACTGCCCTGCCGACTGCAGCCCGGCCAGCGCCGCCACCTCGACGGGCGTATGGCTGACAACATCCAGCAGCGCCCGGTGATTCCAGACATCGCATTCCAGCGGGGCAATGTTGAAATCACCGACCATGATCGCCGGTTCGCGGAGCGCCGCCGCCCAATCGGTCATCCGGGCGATGAAGTCCTGTTTCTGGCCAAATTTCGGATTTACCGTGCGGTCGGCAACATCGCCGCCAGCGGGGACATAGACATTGTCGAGCCGCACGCCGCAAGCCAGGCGGACGGCAATGTGCCGCGCCTCGCCATTCGCCTGCCAATCAAACACCTCGGCGGCGGCCAGTGGGATGCGGCTGACAATCGCCACCCCGTGGTGCATCCGTTGGCCGTTGGTATGGATATGGCCATAGCCGAGCGCCTGAAACGCGGCCCGGGGAAACAGGCCGCACTCGACCTTGGTTTCCTGAAGGCACAAAATGTCCGGCGCGGCCTCGCGCAGCAACCGCTCGACCAGCGCAATCCGGGCGCGGACGCTGTTGATGTTCCACGAGGCGATGGTGATGGTCATCACGCGGTGCCATAGGGCCAATGGCGCGCGGCTGGCAACCCGGCTTGGCGACAACAAAAACCCCCACCCCAGGGGCGGCGGGGCGGGGGCTCTTGGTCAGCGTTCGTCACGCTTGCAAGCGAGAGCAATGCGGGCGTCCACCGGACAACAGGGGGGAAATCCAGTATCTGGACGCGCCACGTCGCTGCTCTCGTTGGGCCGGATTATGGCCCGGTCCCTGTCGCCAAGCTGAACAAGCTGGGCAGACCGGACCCCGGCTTCGACCAATGGTGCGCCAATATCGACCAATGGAATGGAGCGGCTTTGGTCCAGGCTGACCTTATGTCCGCCGCCGCGGACGTTGTTTTTATGTCCGCCGCCGCGGACGCTGTTCTTATGTCCGCCGCCGCGGGCGTTTTTCTTATGTCCGCCGCCGCGGACGGGGATCCGTCCAGCGGAATGCCGAATCCGCAACCGGCACGTTGAACCGCTGGTTGGTGAGGTCGATGCGGGTGCGGTTGTTTTGCGCATCCAGCGCCACCCACCCGCGCAGCCGCCAGCCCGCCGGAGCGGCGGAATCGCGGGTCAGCACCATCGTGATCACCCCATATTCCGGCCGTTTGGGGTCACGCACCGCGACGCTGAGCACATTGGCGTCGCCGCTTGGCACCACCGTGGCATAGCGGGCCAGATCGCGGTCCGGATCCAGCAGCGCCGCCAACGGCGAATTTTTCACCGGCCAGCGCTGCACCTGGCGCACCTGATAGTCGATCATGGTCAGCGACGATCCATCGCCGACGATCAACAGCGGCACCCCCTGCCCATATTGAAAGCGGATGCGTCCGGGCCGTTTCAGGGTCAATTTGCCCGCCAGACGCTGGCCCGCGCGGTCGGTTTGGGTAAAGTCGGCGACCATTGTGGTCGTGGCCCGCAGATGCGCCTGCACGGCGGCCAGGCCGGCATCTGCCGGCGCGCGCGGGCTGGGCGCGGGCTGCGCCAATACCGCCGCCGCCGCCAGCGGGGTCGCCGCCACCAGCCCAGCGAGAACATAGCGCAGCGCGCGGGATTGGATCAGGGTGTGGGCCATATGTTCGGGTTCCAGATTGATGGGTGATGCCGCCTGTCGTGCCACCCCGGCGTTGAACCCATGGTGAACCCCGGCGATCCCAGATCAACTTCGCGGTTCAGTGGGGGTTGCCGTTGCGGTCGAGCAGCACCTCGCGCCGCCCGACGTGATTTGGTGCGCTGATGACGCCATTTTCCTCCAGCTCGTCGATCAGCCGCGCTGCGCTGTTATAGCCAATCCGCAATTGGCGTTGCAGCCAGCTTGTCGATGCCTTCTGGCTGTCGAGCACAATCTGGCGGGCCTTGGCATAGGTGCGTTCCTCGGCGCTGTCCTCGCCGCGCGGGGCGCCATCGATCACGAAATCCTCGCCATCCACCTCCTCGGTCACGGCCTCGATATAATCGGGCTGGCCCTGCGTGCGCCAATGGTCAGCCACCGCCCGCACCTCGTCATCCGAGACAAAGGGCCCGTGGATCCGGGTCATCTGGCTGCCGCCGGGGACATAGAGCATATCGCCCTTGCCCAGCAATTGCTCCGCCCCCGGCTCGCCCAGGATCGTCCGGCTGTCGATTTTCGACGTGACGTTGAAGCTGATGCGGGTGGGCAAGTTCGCCTTGATCACCCCGGTGATGACATCGACCGACGGCCGCTGGGTGGCCAAAATCAGGTGAATTCCCGCCGCGCGCGCCTTTTGCGCCAGCCGCTGGATCAGAAACTCCACCTCCTTGCCGGCGGTCATCATCAAATCCGCCAGCTCATCGACCACCACCACAATCTGGGGCAGCGGCTGATAATCCAGCGCTTCCTCCTCATACACCGGCTGGCCGGTGTCGGGGTCGAAACCGGTGTGAACCCGGCGGCCCAGCGCCTTGCCCTTGGCCCGGGCGCTGCGCACCTTGTCATTGTAACTGGCCAGATTGCGGACCGACAGGCTGGACATCATCCGGTACCGGTCCTCCATCTGGGCCACCACCCATTTCAGCGCCCGGATGGCCTTGGCCGGTTCGGTCACCACCGGAGCGAGCAGGTGGGGAATGCCGTCATAAACCGACAATTCCAGCATTTTGGGGTCAATCAGAATCAGGCGAATATTGTCCGGACCCAGCCGATACAGCAGCGACAGGATCATGGTGTTCAGCCCCACCGATTTGCCCGATCCAGTGGTCCCGGCAATCAGCAGATGCGGCATCGGGGCCAGATCGGCGATCACCGGGTCGCCGTTGATATTCTTGCCCAATATGATCGGCAGTGCGCCCGATTGGTCCTGAAATTGCGGGCTGGCGATCATCTCGTGCAGCACCACCGGCTCGCGCCGCGCATTGGGCAGTTCGATGCCGATCACGGTGCGCCCGGCAATCGGGGCGATGCGGGCGGACATTGCCGACATGTTGCGGGCGATATCGTCGGCCAGATTGGACACCCGGCTGGCCTTGGTCCCCGGCGCGGGGTCAAGTTCATACATTGTCACCACCGGGCCGGGGCGCACCGCCGTCACCTGCCCCTTGACCTGAAAATCCTCGAGCACCGTCTCCAGCAGGCGGGCGTTTCGCTCCAGCCCGGCCTTGTCAATCTGTTGCGCTGGCGCGGGCGGCGCGGGGGTCAGCAAATCCAGCCCCGGCAGCGTATATTGACTGAACAGCTCAGTCTGGCGCTTCATCGCCCGTGCCGGTGCCACCGCTGCGGGCCGGGCGGGGTCAGCGATTTCCGGCGGCGCGCGGCGATCGGGCGGGGCCACCGCGCGGGGCTGAACCGCCCGGGCAGCGGGCAGATCAGCGGCAATCCGGGCCGCCGCCGGGGCCAGCCGCTCGGGCGGGGCGGGGGAGCCGCCATCGGCCCGCAGCAACCGGTCCAACCAGCCCGGCGGCAGGCGCAGCGCCCGCAGCGCCAGCCAGCCGCCGCCCAGCACCAACAGCAAAATCACCGCCAGCCGCGCCGCCGCGCCGCCGGGATCCCCCGCCATGGCAAACAGCGGGATCATCCACCGGGCCAGCAACAGATTGACAAATCCGCCCGGCCCGGCGGGCAGGGCCAGATTGCGGTCCACCAGAAACAGCGCCGCCGCCAGCCCCAGCACCAGCATCGCCGCCAGCGCCATCAGCACTTGCCGCCGCCAATAGGGTTGGGGCGTATTGACCAGCAGCCGCACCCCGAATGTCAGCAGCAGCGGCACCACCACCACCGCGCCCAGCCCGCCAACAAAGAACAGGATATCGGCCGTCCACGCCCCGGCACCGCCCATCCAGTTGCGGACGGTCCCGCCCGCCGCAGTGTGCCACGCCGGATCATTGGCGTTGTGGGTGGCCAGTGCCAGCGCGGCAAACAGCGCGCCGCCGATCAGCGCCGCCGCTGTGACCAGCGCCGCCAGCCGGGCCACGCCGTCCCGCACCAGCCCGCGCCCGTCAAATTTCCGCTTTGCCGCGCTGCGCGCTGCCATGGGGACACCCTTTCGCTGGGGCCAGTCAAAGGCCAGATTGATATGAACCCGGCGGTGCGGATGCGTCAAGCACGGCGGACCAGCGACCGGGCGGCCATATGCCTTGCAAAACTGCCCTGCCCGCTTAAATCAACCAAATGACCCACAGCAAAATTTCCGCCGACGCCATCATCTCTGGCGGCGGGCTGGTTGGCCAGACGCTGGCGCTGGCACTGGCCCGGCATGGCCTGTCCACCATCATTGTCGATCCCGCCCCGCCCGGCGCGGCGATCGCCCCCAGTTTCGATGGCCGCGCCTCGGCCATTGCCAGCGCGACCTGGCGGATGTTCGGCGTGTTGGGGCTGGCGGATGCGCTGGCCGATGATGCCTGCCCCATTCGCCAGATCTGGGTCAGCGATGCGCTGAAACCTGGCGAGGTGGATTTTGCTCCCGCCGACGCCGACGATGCCCTGGGGCATATGGTCGAAAACCGGCGGCTGCGCGAGGTGTTGCTGGACGCCGTCACCGCCGCGCCGCTGGTGCAGCATCTGGCCCCGGTTCAGGTGATCCACCAACAGCGCGGGCCGCACGGGGTGGCCATCACCCTGGCCGATGGGCGCGAACTGGCCGCGCCCTTGCTGGTGGTGGCGGAGGGCCGCCGCTCGCCAACCCGCGATGCCGCCGGGTTCACCTTGGCTGAGTGGTCCTATCACCACCATGCGCTGATCGGTGCGATCAGCCACAGCCGCCCGCACGGCAATGTGGCGCACGAGATTTTTTACCGCGAGGGGCCATTTGCCCTGTTGCCGCTCAATGACCTGCCCGACGGGCGTCACCGCAGCGCCTTTGT
>DAIUBZ010000103.1:0-6388 GCA_036846445.1 Sphingopyxis sp.
CCAGCACGCCCACCAGCCCGCCGATCAGCGCGGTCAGCGCCGCCAGCAGCAGCGGCCGCTGCGGCCAGCCAGCCGTGGTGGCGCTCAGTCGCTGCGATGCGGCGGGGGCAGGGGCATTGATGTCCATTGCGCGATGTTGCCGCCACCGCCATTTTTGGCAAGCGGCGATTTTCGCCCTGTTGCCGGGGTCGCGCCCGGGCTAATGCTGGGCCGCCCGCCCCCCCGGAACAAAGAGTATCGCCCGTGGCCCGCAAATTTCTGTATCTTGTCGCCTTCATCATTGTGCTGTTCATCGCCGCGCTGGTGGCGCTGCGCCTGTTTCCCGAGGCACTCAGCCGCACCGCATTCGTGCCGTCCGCCGAATTTGCCGCGCCCGCGCCGCCGCCCGCCAATGCCTATGCCGATGCGGGCATGTGGTGGGTGCATCCCAAGCTGGCGGC
Organism: Sphingopyxis sp.; assembly: GCA_036846445.1. Lineage (GTDB taxonomy): Bacteria > Pseudomonadota > Alphaproteobacteria > Sphingomonadales > Sphingomonadaceae > Sphingopyxis. The sequence goes on from DAIUBZ010000103.1 coordinate 441, forward strand.
GAACCCCGCCGATTGGCAGCCGGAGCAGATGGAGCCAGGCCCGCCGGTGCTTGCCAAGCCGCCGCCGCCGCCTGCCGCCGTGTTTTTCGTCCACCCCACCAGCTATCTGGACAAATCGGCGTGGAATGCCCCGCTTGACGATGCCGATGCCAATCAGCGCACCGGCATTTATCTGCGCGGGCTGGCCAGCGCGTTCAACGATGCCGGGCCGCTGTGGGCCCCCAAATATCGGCAGGCGACAGTGGGCGCATTTCTGGCCAGCGACCGGGTGACGGCGGGCAAGGCGCTCGATGCGGCATATCGCGACGTGCTGGCGGCATTTGATCAGATGGTCAGCGAATTGCCGCCCGGCCAATCCATCATCCTGGCGGGGCACAGCCAGGGCGCACTGCACCTCACCACCCTGCTGCGCGACCGGGTGGCGGGCCAGCCGCTGGCCCGGCGCATTGTCGCCGCCTATGTCATCGGCTGGCCGGTCAGCGCGGCGCATGACCTGCCCGCGATGGGCCTGCCCGCCTGCACCGCGCCGGATCAAACCGGGTGCATTTTGTCATGGGCCAGCTTTGCGGAGCCCGCCGACCCGAAATTCGTGCTGGACGCCTATGACGCCACCATCGGCTTTGATGGCCGTCCGCGCGCGGGCACGCGGATGCTGTGCACCAATCCGCTGACCGGCACGGTGGATGCCGCCGCCCCGGCCAGCGCCAATCTGGGCACGGTCAAGCCCGACAGTGGCTTCAAAACTGCCGAATTGCTGGTGGGCCGGGTGCCCGCCCGCTGCGATGACGATCGCGGCCTGTTGTTGATCGGCGATCCGCCGGAACTTGGCCGCTATGTGCTGCCCGGCAACAATTATCATGTGTATGACATTCCGCTGTTCTGGGTGAATGTGCGCGCCGATGTCACGCAGCGGCGGGCGGCTTTTGCGGCGCGATGATTACCACCGTGCCCGCCGATTTTGCCGCCGCCCTGCCCCATGGCGGGCGGCTGGCTGGGCTGGATGTGGGCAGCAAAACCATCGGGGCGGCGCTGTGTGACGCGGGCTGGGCCTTTGCCAGCCCGGACAAGACGATCATCCGCACCAAATTCAGCGCCGATCTGGCGGCGCTGGCGGCGCTGGTGGCGGCGCAGCGGGTGGTGGGGCTGGTGGTCGGCCTGCCGCTCAACATGGACGGCAGCGACAGCCCGCGCACCCAGAGTGTGCGCGCCTTTGCCCGCAACCTCGCCCCGCTGGGCCTGCCGGCGCTGTTGTGGGACGAACGCTGGTCCACCCAGGCGGTGGAACGGGCGATGATCGCTGCCGATGTCAGCCGGGCCAAGCGCAAGGCGCGGATTGACAGCGCGGCGGCGGCATTCATTTTGCAAGGGGCGATTGACGCGCTGGCGCATTTGCCCACCCCCCTTGCGCCGGGGGAAGCGGCGGCTTAACGGCCATGGGGTCATGACCAAGCACCGCCCCCGCCCAGCCAGCGATTATCCACCCGGCGGCATGGCGTTTCCCCACCGGAATTTGCTGGGCATCGCCGCGCTGACCCCGTGGGAAATTGAATATCTGCTGGACGAGGCCGAGACGTGGGTGACAGACCCCGATAGCACAGCCCCGGTTATGCCCGCAAAATCCGATCCCCGGCTGGCTGGGCTGACGATCATCAACGCCTTTTTTGAAAACTCCACCCGCACGCTCTTGTCGTTCGAAATCGCGGGCAAGCGGTTGGGCGCTGACGTTGTGAACATGCACGCGGCCCAGTCCAGCGTGAAAAAGGGCGAGACGCTGATCGACACGGCGATGACGCTGAACGCCATGCGCGCCGACGCGCTGGTCATCCGCCACGGCAGTTCGGGCGCGGTGGCGCTGATTGCTGACAAGGTGGATTGCCCGGTGCTGAATGCGGGCGACGGTTGGCACGAACACCCCACCCAGGCGCTGCTGGATGCGCTGACGATCCGGCGGCACAAGGGCAGGATTGCCGGGCTGAATGTCGTGATTTGCGGCGACATTTTGCACAGCCGGGTGGCGCGCTCCAACCTGATCTTGCTGAAAACGCTGGGCGCAGGCGTCACCGTGGTCGCCCCGCCGACGCTGATGCCGCCCGCCACCGCCGCACTGGATGTGGCCGCCACCCATGATTTCGATGCCGCGCTGGCGGGCGCGGATGTGGTGATGATGCTGCGGTTGCAAAATGAGCGGATGGCCGGGGCATATGTGCCCAGCGCACGCGAATTTCACGCCCGCTATGGCCTGACCCCGGCGCGGCTGGCGCTGGCCCGGCCCGATGCGATGGTGATGCACCCCGGCCCGATGAACCGGGGGGTGGAAATTGACAGCAGCGTTGCCGACGATCCGGCCCGCGCGGTCATCACCCAGCAGGTGGCAATGGGGGTGGCGGTCCGCATGGCGTGCCTGGACGTGCTGACCCGGCGGGCGCGCGGCCTGGATGGCTGGGCATGATGGCGGCCTCGGCATGACCACGCGGCTGTTCACCGGCGCGCTGCTGGTCGATGCCAGCGCCGACCAGCCCCGGCCCGGCACCCTGTTGACGCGGGGCGACACCATCGCCGCGCTGAACCCCGCTGACCCGCCCGCTGATGCCGAGCGGGTGGATTGCGGCGGCCAGTGGCTGATCCCGGGGCTGATCGACATTGGCGTCTTTGCCACCGACAAGCCCGCCTTTCATTTTGGCGGCATCACCCGCGCCGCGCTGATGCCCGATGGCGCGCCGATATTGGATGATCCGGCATTGGTCGAGCGGGCGGCGAAGGCGGGCAAGCCCGACTTGTGGGTCCACCCGCTGGCCGCTGCCACCCGGGGGCTGGCGGGGGGGGAGCTGGCGGAAATGGCGCTGATGCAGCGGGCGGGCGCCCGGGCGGTGGCAACCGGGCGGCACTGGATTGCCGATGCCGGGGTGATGGCGCGGGTGCTGGCCTATGCCGCCGGGCTGGACATGGTGGTGGTGGTGCATGGCGAGGATGGCGGCCTGACCCGCCATGCCGCCGCCACCAGCGGCGAAATCGCCACCCGGCTGGGCCTGCCCGCCGCGCCCGCCATTGCCGAGGCGCTGGCGGTGGCGCGCGACATCATGCTGGCCGAACATGCGGGCGCGGCGGTGCATTTTCGCCAGATCACCACCGCCGCCGCCTTTGATCTGGTCCGCGCGGCCAAGGCGCGGGGGGTGCGGGTGACGTGCGGCATCACCCCGGCGCATCTGTTGCTGGATGAGCTGGCGATTGGCGATTACCGCAGCTTCTCGCGCCTGTCGCCGCCGCTGCGTTGCGCCGCCGACCGCGCTGCGGCCATTGCCGCGCTGGCCGATGGCACCATCGACATCATCGCATCGGGCCACGACCCGCGCGGGCCAGAGGACAAGCGCCTGCCCTTTGCCGAGGCAGCGCCGGGCATGGCCGGGGCCGAAAGCCTGCTGGCGCTGGCGCTGGCCGCCGGGCGCGAGGCCGCCTTGCCGCCGGGGCAGATTATTGCCCGGCTGACCGCTGCCCCGGCCCGGCTGCTGGGCGTGGCGGCGGGAATGCTGACGCCGGGCCATGCCGCCGATCTGGCACTGGTTGCCCCGGGCCAGCCATGGCGGATTGACGCCCGCAAAATGGCGGCCGCGGCGGGCAACACCCCATTTGACGGCCTGCCGACCGAAGGCCGGGTGACTGGGCTGTGGAAGGGTGGCGAACGGCGGCGCTAATTCCCATATGCACAGGCCAGCCAGTCAGGAGCCTGTTGCCATGTCCACCCGCCCTTATAGCAAAGACCCCGCCGCCATCGCCGCGCTGACGCCCGAGCAATTTTATGTCACCCAGCAATCGGGCACCGAACGCCCCGGCACCGGCGCCTATTTGCACAACAAGGTGGCGGGTATTTATGTCGATATTGTCTCGGGCGAACCATTGTTTGCCAGCACCGACAAATATGAATCCGGCTGCGGCTGGCCCAGCTTCACCCGGCCGATCACGCCCGCCAATATCACCGAACTGACCGACGGATCGCATGGCATGGTCCGAACCGAGGTGCGCTCTGCCCATGGCGACAGCCATTTGGGCCATGTGTTCCCCGACGGCCCGCGCGACCGTGGCGGCCTGCGCTATTGCATCAACTCCGCCGCGCTGCGCTTCATTCCTCGCGCCGAGATGGCGGCCGCTGGCTATGGCGATTATCTGGACCAGGTGGCGGGGTGACCGGGGTGCGCCGGGCGATATCCGCCTTCAGCAAAATTGCCGCTTGTGGGGCGGGATGGCGCGGCATAGGCACATGCGATGACCGATAACCCCAGCCTGCCTCTGCCAGATCCTGCGGCAATTGCGCCGGAGCTGAACCCGGTTCAACCCGCCTATGTCCAAGTCATCCGCGCCGCATTGCTGATCGGTTATGCACCGCTGGCCATCGGCGCGGGTGCGGCGGATATGCTGGCCATTGCCCGGCTGGACGGGCCGGTGGGGCTGCTGACCGGGGCGGCGGTGCTGGCGCTGGTGGCGGCGGTGCTGGTGCTGCCCGCCCGCCGCTATCAGCGCTGGGGCTATGCGATGGGCGCGGATCAGTTGCGGGTGGCCCACGGCTATATCTTTCGCACCGACACCATCGTCCCCTTTGTGCGGGTGCAACATATTGATGTGGGTCAGGGACCGATTGAGCGGTGGTTCGGCCTTGCCCATCTGGTGGTCCACACCGCTGGCACCCACAACAGCACCGTCACCCTGCCCGGCCTGATGCGGGCCGAGGCGGAGGCGATGCGGGCCACCATCGGCGCCCGGATTCGCAGCGATTTTGCATGAGCGAGCGCGGATCGCTCCTGACCCGCCGCAGCACGCCGGTGCCGCCGCCGCCGGTTGCCACTGCCGCTGCCCCGCCGGGGGATGATGCGGGCTGGCAGCGGCTGGCCCCGCTCAGCCTGGTGACCGGCCTGCTGGGCATTGGCCCGCGGCTGCTGAATCTGGTTCCCGCCTTGGCGGCCATCGGCATCGTCGGCAATTGGAGCTATGTCGTCCCGGCACTGGCGCTGTTTGTCCTGCTGAGCGCCGGGGCGCTGTGGCTGCGCTGGCGGCGGTTTCGCTATCGGTTGGCGAACGACGAGGTGCGGATTGAAAGCGGGATTTTCGAACGGCAAGCGCGCAGCATCCCGCTGGACCGCATTCAGGATGTCACCATCGCTCAGGGGCTGGTGGCGCGGGCGCTGGGGCTGGCGATGGTCAGTTTTGAAACCGGCGCCGCCGGCAACAATGACGAGGATGGGCGGCTGGACGCCATTTTGCTGACCGAGGCGGAGGCGCTGCGCACTGCGATCCGCGCGCACCGCACCGCCGCCGCGCCGCGCGCATTGTCGCCGGACAATGCACCAGCGGCCACTGTCAGCGTCGCCGCCGCCGACCGGCTGATCTTTGCCATGCCGCCCCGGCGGCTGGTGATTGCCGGATTGTTCCAATTTTCGCTGGCCGCGCTGGCGGTGGTCGGTGCCGCAAGCCAATGGTTTGACGGCGTGCTGCCGGATGGCTGGCTGAGCATTCGCGAATTGCGCGATGTGGCCAGCGAGTCCGGGATGGCGGGCTGGGTTCAGGCGCACCGCTGGCTCAGCATCGGCGGCGGGCTGGCGGTGCTGCTGCTGGTGGGCTTTGCCACCGGGGTGGTGCGGATGGTGCTGACCAATTGGGGATTTGCCCTGACCCTTGGTCCGCGCGCCTTTCGCCGGGTGCGCGGGCTGACCACCCGCACCGATGTCGCCATTCCGCTGGCGCGGGTGCAGGCGGTCGTGGTCGGCACCGGGCTGGTGCGCCGCTGGTGGGGGTGGCACGATGTCCGGGTGCAAAGCCTGGCCCGTGACAATGGCGGCGAGGGGCCGGGCGAGAGCGACCATCTGCTGGTCCCGCTCGGCACGCTGGCGGATGCGGCGGCGGTGCTGGCCCCGTTGCGGCTCATGCTGCCGCCCGCCGATGCACCGTGGCAGCCCAGCCTG
>DAIUBZ010000104.1:0-6367 GCA_036846445.1 Sphingopyxis sp.
AACGGCGGCGCCTATGGCGCTGAGGTGGCGGATATATTGGTCGATTGCGACGTGGTGCTGCGCTCTGGCGCGCGGGCGGTGCTGACTGCCGCCGACCTTGGCTATTCCTATCGCCACAGCGATTTGCCGGACGGCGCGATTGTGGTGGCGGCGCGGTTTCGCGGCTCAGCGGGCGAGCCAGCGGCGATTCAGGCGGAAATGGACCGGATTGCCGCCGCACGCGAGGCCAGCCAGCCGCTGCGCAGCAAAACCGGCGGCTCGACCTTTAAAAATCCGGATGGTTACCGGGCATGGGCGTTGATCGATGCTGCCGGGTGCCGGGGGCTGCGGCTGGGCGGGGCAGAGGTGAGCGAGAAGCATTGCAATTTCCTGCTGAACCGCGACAGCGCGACCAGCACCGATATTGAACAATTGGGCGAAGAGGTGCGCCGCCGGGTGCGGGCGCACAGCGGCGTGGAACTGGAGTGGGAGATTGCCCGGGTGGGCCTGGTTGGGAGTGAGCCGCAATGAGCCTGCCGCCGCTGCATATTGCCGTGTTGATGGGCGGCTGGTCGAACGAGCGGGCGGTGTCGCTGATGAGCGGCAATGGTGTGGCCGACGCGCTGGAATCGCGCGGCCACCGGGTGACCCGCATCGACATGGGCCGCGATGTCGCTGCCCGCATTGCCGCTGCGGCACCGGATGTCGTGTTCAACGCGCTGCACGGCTGTCCGGGGGAAGATGGCACGGTTCAGGGGATGCTGGACCTGATGGGCGTGGCCTATACCCACAGCGGACAGGCAACGTCGGTGATCGCAATTGACAAGCAACTGACCAAATTGCGGCTGGTGCCCCACGGTATTCCGATGCCGGGCGGGCAGATTGTGGCATCGGCCAGCCTGCTTGCTGCCGATCCCTTGCCCCGGCCCTATGTGCTCAAACCGGTGAACGAAGGGTCGTCGGTGGGCGTCGCCATTGTCACCGATACCAGCAATTTTGGCCAGCCCATCGCCCGCGACGCGGTGGGGCCGTGGCAGGATTTTGCCGAGTTGCTGGCCGAACCCTTTATCCCGGGCCGGGAATTGACGGTGGCGGTGCTGGGCGACCGGGCGCTGGGCGTGACCGAATTGGTGCCAACCAGCGGCTTTTACGATTTTGCCGCCAAATATACTGACGGGCTGACCACCCACATCTGCCCCGCCGATATTCCCGCCGATATTGCCGATTATGCGACGGAATTGGCGCTGACCGCCCACCGGCTGCTTGGGTGCCGGGGGGCCAGCCGGACCGATTTTCGCTGGGATGACAGCCGGGGCCGGGCCGGGCTGTTTGTGCTGGAGGTCAATACCCAGCCGGGCATGACCCCGCTCAGCTTGGTGCCGGAACAGGCGGCGCATCAGGGAATCGATTATCCGGCGCTGGTGGAAGCAATCGTGGCCGATGCGGTGGCACACCACCGCGCACTGGCCGAGCAGAGGGCACACCACCGCGCCATGGCCGAGCAGGGGGCAAGCGAATGACCAAGATCAAGGTGAAGCGCAGCCAGCGTCCGGCGCGGCGCATCCCGGCCAAAAGCGGGCCTGCGCGGCGGCGCGGCGCGGCTCCGTCCCGGGCGGGGCAATTTGCCGCGTGGCTGGTCGCCGCGCTGCCGATCAGCCAGGCCGCGCTTGCCCGCGCCGCTCGGGTCAGCCTGACCAGCGCCTTGCTGGTGGCGTTGGGCGTGGCCGCGCATCTGACCGGCGTGACCGCCAAAGTCGCTGCGGAATGGGCGGGCGCGGTGGGCCGGGCGGGCTTTACCGTCCAGCGCGTCGAGGTGGTCGGGGCCGAGCGGATTGACTATCTGAAGATTTACGACACCGCGCTGGCCCAGCAGAACCGGTCGATGGCGGCGGTGGACCTGGCCGGGCTGCGCCGCGAGTTGCTGCGCTATGGCTGGATCAAGGACGCCCGGGTATCGCGCCGCCTGCCCGACACATTGGTCATCGACATTGTCGAGCGCGCGCCAGCGGCGGTGTGGCAACACAACCGCAAGTTGGCCCTGATCGGCGCGGACGGGGTGGTGCTGGAACCGGTGGCGGCGGCGGCGATGCCCGATTTGCCGCTGCTCATCGGGCCGGGGGCCAACCGGCGGTCAGCGGAATTGGCCAGCCTGCTCGACACGGCATCCGCCCTGCGGCCGCTGCTGGCGGGGGCAGCATGGGTGGGCAATCGCCGCTGGGATTTGCGGTTCAAATCCGGCGAATTGCTGTTGCTGCCCGAGGGCGAGGCGGCGGCGGCGGCGGCGCTGGCCCGCTTTGCGCACAGCGAGGGCACGGCGCGCCTGCTCGGCCGGGGCATTTTGCGGTTCGACATGCGCGATCCGGCCAAATTTGTCCTGCGGCTGCCCGCCGACGGCCAGGTGGACAGCGCGGCGCTGATCGCGGCTGCGCCGCCGCACGGGGGCTGATGATGGCGGCCCCCCGGTTCACCCGCTACGTCACCGCGCTTGATGTGGGCTCGTCCAAGGTTGCGGCGCTGATCGCGGGCATTGACGCCGACGGCGGCGTGCATGTGCTGGGCAGCAGCCACCGCGAAAGCGCTGGGGTGCGGCGCAGCTATGTCGTGGATATCGACAAGACCGAACGGGTGGTGCGCGACACGATTGAACAGGCCGAACGGATTGCCGGCCTGAACAATGACGATGTCTGGGCCAGTTTTTCGGGCGGGCAATTGGCGTGCCGCAATCTGCCGATTGAATGCGATGTCGGCGGCCAGCGGATCGAGGTGGCGGATGTGGACGATCTGCTCGCCGCCGCGCGCCACAGCATCGACAGCGAAGGGCGGATGGTGCTGCACGCCCAGCCCGCCATGTTCACCCTCGATGGGCTGACCGGCGTGCGCAGCCCCATCGGCCTGTTTGCCGACCGGCTGACCGTCGACATCAACATCGTGCTGGCGGATGGCGGCCCGGTCCGCAATCTGGCGTCGGCGGTGACGGCGGCCCATCTGAAGCTGCGCACGGTGGTCGCCGCGCCGCTGGCCACTGGCATGGCGTGCCTGAGCGAGGAAGAGCGCGAATTGGGCGTGGCGCTGGTCGACCTCGGCGCGTCGGTCACCAGCGTTGCCTTTTTCGCGGGCGGCTTGCTGGTTGATCTGGAATTGCTGCCAGTGGGATCGGCGGACATTACCGACGACATTGCCTCGGCCTTTGGCGTCAGCCGGGCGCATGCCCAGCGGGCGCAGAGTTTTCACGGCTCGGCGCTGGCCACCCCGCGCGACAATAATGATCCCATTGACGTTGCCCCGCCCGCCGCCGACGGCACCGCCGGGCCCCGCGTCACCCGGGCGCAATTGATCGCCGTCATCGGCCAGCGGCTGGACCAGATTTTCGGCGAGGTTGGCCGGGCGCTGAAAGTCCGCGATTTCGGCGGGCGGGTGGGACGGCAGGTCGTGCTGACCGGCGGCGGCGCGGATTTGAAAGGCATTGCCGAATATGCCCAGGTCGCGTTGGGCCAGCCGGTGCGGCGCGGCCTGCCCAGCGGATTGATCGGCCTGCCGCCGGCCCACAGCGGCCCGGCCTTTGCCACGCTGGCGGGGCTGGCGCTATATGCCGCCGCCGATCCGGTTGACCTGCGCGATATGGCGCTGGACAGCCAGACGGTGCTGCGCCCGGCCAGCGGTTCGGTGTGGCAGCGGCTCGTGCTGGCCCTGCGCGGCAGCCAGTGATGGCGGGCGGGGAAAACTGACGCCATGACAGCGGTATTTTTCAGGTGATAAAGGCGTCATATTCGTGCAATGGACGTGCAATCGGATCAGGGGGAGGCGGAATGCGTTCGGCACGGCAGCGGTGATGCACCGCCATCACACCATGCCCGCCAGGCCGCACCGCCCAGTTGGAAGGACAGACAGATGAGCATCGATATCGGCCCCGCGCATTTGGAAGATTTGAAACCGCGCATCGCGGTGATTGGAGTTGGCGGGGCGGGCGGCAATGCCATTGCCAATATGATTGCCGCCAATGTCGAGGGCGTCGATTTCATCGTCGCCAACACCGATGCCCAGGCCTTGAGCGGATCGCCCGCCGCCCAGCGCATCCAGCTCGGCGCGCAAATCACCCAGGGGCTGGGCGCAGGGTCGCGGCCAGAGGTGGGCCGCGCCGCCGCCGAGGAGACGATCAGCAATGTCGAGGCCGCGCTGGACGGCGCGCATATGTGCTTTGTGGCCGCTGGCATGGGCGGCGGCACCGGCACCGGCGCGGCCCCGGTGATTGCCAAGGCGGCGCGCGACCGGGGCATTTTGACCGTCGGCGTGGTGACCAAGCCATTCAGTTTCGAGGGCCAGCGCCGGATGCGCGCCGCCGAGGCCGGGATCGCCGAATTGCAGGAGCATGTCGATACGCTGATCGTCATTCCCAACCAGAATCTGTTTCTGATCGCCAGCCCCAACACCACGTTCCGCGAAGCCTTTGTAATGGCCGACGAGGTGCTGCAACAAGGGGTGCGGGGGATCACCGATTTGATGGTGATGCCGGGCCTGATTAACCTGGATTTCGCCGATGTCCGCTCGATCATGCGCGAAATGGGCAAGGCGATGATGGGCACTGGCGAGGCGTCGGGCGATGGCCGGGCGCTGGAGGCGGCGCAGCAGGCGATCAACAATCCGCTGCTCGACGGGGTCAGCCTGATGGGGGCAAAAGCGGTGATTGTGTCGATTACCGGCGGCGACGATATGCGGCTGATGGAGGTTGACGAGGCGGTGAACCACATCCGCGAACTGGTCGATGAGGATGCCAACATCATTGTCGGCAGCGCGTTCAATCCTGCGCTTGACGGCAAAATCCGGGTGTCGGTGGTGGCAACCGGTATCGCGGACGATGCAGCGGCGAACCCCGCGCCCGCCGCGCCGACCCGCAGCTTTTCGCTGCGTCCCGCAGCGCCCGCGCCGGTGGAGGCCGCACAAGACCCGGATACCAGCGACGCCCTGGATGCCGGGACCACCGGCATCGGCGACGCGGCGGCGGACGAACTGATCCTGTCGGCAGATGCCGGGGGCGACGGGGCCGCCGATACTGCCGCGCCGCTGGTGGGTGATGCGGGCGATGATGGCGGCACCGATGAACTGTTGCTGGGCGCTGATGTCGCGGAACCCGCGCTGAATGCGCCGCCACTGCCAGAGGCATCGCTGTCGCCCGGTGGCTCGCTGCGCAGCCGGCTGGCCCGTGCGCCCGCCGAACCGAGCGAAGCGGACAGCGGCGGCGGCACCTTGTTTGAGCGGATGTCGCGCCTGTCGCGCGGTGGGGTGAAGCCGGCTGAACCGGCCCCGACCCCGGATGGTGACGGGCCGGATGGCGACGGCGGGCCGGATATTCCCCGTTTCCTGAATCGGCAGAACAACCAATAATCGGGGCTGGCAGGCGGTGCCGGGTGCTTGCGGCTCCGCTCGCGCCGGGCTAGTCCCGCGGCCATGACCTTGCCCGCCCCCACCAACGCCATTCATGCGTTGGCCGCTGCCGCCATGCTGGCGGTGCCGACGCTGCCCGCCGCTGCGCAAACCGCGGCTACGGCGGCGGTTGCCAGCGACGACCGGGCCGCCACCCGCCGGAAGCTCCAGGAGCAATTGACCCGGGCGATGGCGCGGATTGCCGCCAATCGCAATGATGTCGATGCGCTGGTGGCCGCGGGGCAGGCGGCATTGGCGCTGGACGACCGGCGCGGCGCGCTGGGGTTTTTCACCCGCGCCGTCCAGTTGGACGCGGGCCATGGCGCGGCGGCGGCGGGGCTGGCTTCGGTCCGGCTGCGGCAACAGGATGTCGCGGCGGCGATGGCGGGCTTTCGCAGTGCCGAGGCCGCGCGGGCCGACCCGCGCCTGTATCTGGCCGATCGGGGGCTGGCCCATGATCTGCGGGGCGAGCCGCGCGCGGCTCAGGCGGATTATGAACGGGCACTGGGGCTGGCGACCACCGCCCCGCCGCTGGCGGTGCCGATGAACAGCGACGATATCATCCGCCGTTTGGCCATGTCGCTGGGGATCAGCGGCGAGGCCGACCGGGCGATTGCCCTGCTGACCCCGCAGTTGCGGGCGCAAAACCGGGCGGCGTGGCGGGTGCGGGCGCTGGTGCTGGCGATGAACAACCGCACCGGCGAGGCGCGCGAGATCGTCAAGGCCACCCTGCCGCCGCAGCTTGCCACCTCGCTGGAGCCTTTTCTGCCGCGCCTCGCCGCTCTGACCCCGGCGGAGCAGGCCCGGGCGGTCTATTTTGGCGCTCTGCCGCCAACGGCCAGCCCGGCCGCACCGCCCCCCGGCCAGATCGCCGCCGCGCCGCCCGTGCCGCCCGCCCCGACCCCCGCCTCGGTGATGCGCCCGGCGGCTCGGGCCGCTCTCCCGGCCCCCGCGCCGTCGCCAACCCCGG
>DAIUBZ010000105.1:0-6280 GCA_036846445.1 Sphingopyxis sp.
TGGCGGTGCGGGCGGTGGTGGTCGCCGGGTTGATCTTGGTGCTGTTTGCCATGGTTGGCGAACAATTGCTCGGCGCGCTGAACATCGAACTCGACAGTTTCCGCATCGCCGGCGGGCTGATGCTGTTTGTCATCGCCATCGACATGGTGTTTGAAAAACGCACCCAGCGGCGCGAGGAACGGGCGCAGCGGGTGAATGACACGCCCGACATGGTCGATGTCGCCATTTTCCCGATGGCCATGCCGATGATCGCCGGTCCCGGCTCGATTGCGTCGATCATGCTGCTGATGTCGCAAAATCAGGGGCTGAACGCCTCGCTGGTCATCATGGCTGCGCTGGCGGCGGTGCTGCTGCTGACGCTGGCCGCGCTGCTGGTCGCCGGGCCGCTGATGCAGCGGCTGGGGGCCCAGGCCGAGGCCGTGCTGACCCGTTTGCTGGGCGTGCTGCTCGCGGCGCTGGCCGCGCAATTTGTCGTTGATGGCGTGCGCGGCAGCTTTGGGCTGGGCGGCTGAATTGCCGGGTCAGCCGGGGCGGGTGGTGGCCCACCCCGGCTGCGTGGGCGGTTACCGCCCGGTGGCGGCCACATCGGCCTGGGTGACCGGGGCAATCCGGATTTCCACCCGGCGGTTGCACTGATAATCGCTCTCGCTCACCTCCGGCGCGCATTTGAGCTGACTTTCGCCAAAGCCGCGCGTGCCCATGCGCGGCTGGGCCACGCCGCGGCTGGCCAGATAGGCGGCCACGGCGGCGGCCCGGCGGTCGGACAGGCTTTGGTTGAAGGCGTCGCTGCCGCGCGAATCGGTGTGGCCGTAAACGTCGATATAGGTGCTGGGGAATTCGGCCAGCGTCGTCGCCACCTGGTTCAATGACCCCTGAAACTGGGTCTTCACCACGGCGCTATTGAGGTCAAAGGTGACATCGCCTGGCATGTTCAGCACCAATTGGTCGCCCTGCCGCTCCACCTCAATCCCGGTTCCGGCGGTTTGTTCGCGCAGCTTGCGCTCCTGCCGGTCCATATAGCTGCCCACGCCCACCCCGGCGACCGCGCCAATGCCTGCGCCCAAAATCTTCTCGGTCCGGTCGCGCCGCCCGCCGACCACATCGCCGATCAAATAGCCGCCAGCCGCGCCGACAATGCCGCCAATCGCGGCCTTGGAGATTGTTTTGCGTCCGGTTTCGGGATCGGTGACACAGCCGCCTAGCGCCATGGCCGCCAGCGTGGTGGCGGTGATGATTGTCATCTTGCTCTTGGTCATATCATCCTCCTGTTTGCCCCCACCGGTATCGGCGCGGGCCACACCGGCGGTCAATGGCCCCCGCGCGATGAACCGGAGATGAGGATGCCGTTCATCGCAAAGTCGCGGTGCCCCCGCCCGCCGAAACCCCGCCCGCCGAAACCCCGCCCGCCGAAACGCTGTGCAGCGGGCGGGGGCGCTGCTATACCGGGTGCCATGGCCAGCAACGGGAGGCAGAATCAGGTGATCCGCAAGAGCTTTGAGGGCTGGCAGTGATGGCTCCCTTTCCGTGGTTGGATGTCCTGATTATCGCTGGTCTGATCGTCCTGAATGGCGTGTTTGCCTTAAGCGAATTGGCGATTGTGTCGGCCCGCGACGCCCGGTTGCAGGCGGCCGAGCGCGCCGGGCGCAGCGGCGCGGCGGTGGCCCGGCAATTGGCGGCGCAGCCGGGGCGGTTTTTGTCGACCGTGCAAATCGGCATCACCCTGATTGGCATTTTGGCCGGGGCGTATAGCGGGGCCAGCCTGGGCGGGCCGGTGGGGGAACGGTTGGCGGCATGGACCGGCATTGGCCCGGAACTCGCGGGCACCATCGGCTTTGGCGTCGTGATTGCGCTCACCACCTATGCCTCGCTGATTATCGGCGAGCTGGTGCCCAAGCAATTGGCGCTGCGCAATCCTGAACCGCTGGCGATTGCGCTGGCGGTGCCGATGATGTGGCTGTCGCGCATCGCCGCGCCGCTGGTGTGGGTGCTCGACAAAAGCAGCGGCGCGATTTTCCGGCTGATGCGGCTGAAGCGCGAGGGCGATGACAGCGTGACCGCCGAGGAATTGCAGATGGTGGTCGATGAAGCCAGCAAATCCGGGGTGATCGAGGAAAGCGAGCGGGCGATTATTTCGGGCGTCGTGCGGCTGGCCGACCGCCCGGTGCGCGAGGTCATGACCCCGCGCCGCGAGGTGGATTGGCTGGACATTACCGCCACTGCCGATGAAATCCGCGCCCGGCTGCTCGCATCGCCGCACACCCGGCTGCCGGTGGCGGACGGGGCGGTCGACAATGTGGTCGGCGTGGTCCAGGCGCGCGACATTGCCGCCGCCCTGTTTCGCGGCGAGGCGCTGGATTTGCGGCAGTTGCTGCGCCGGGCAAGCATTGCCTATGACCAGATGGACGCGATGGACGCGCTGACCCTGCTGCGCGGCGCAGAAGTGCCGATGTTGATGGTCCACGACGAATATGGCCATTTTGAAGGGCTGGTGACGCCGGCCGATCTGTTGTCTGCAATTGCCGGGGAATTTGCCTCCGACAGCGATCTGGGGCTGGAGCCGCATGTGGTCGAGCGCGCCGACGGCAGCCTGCTGGTGGCAGGCGCAATGCCCGCCGACGCGCTGGCCGACCGACTGGGCCTCACCCTGCCTGCGGACCGGGATTATGCCACCGTGGCCGGGCTGGCGCTGGACGTGCTGCGCCATTTGCCGGTCGAGGGCGAACGCTTTGCCTTTGGCGAGTGGACCTTTGAAATTGTCGATCTGGACGGACGCAAAATCGACAAATTTCTGGTGTCACCCACCCCCGCTGCGGCCTGACCGGGCCGATCCCTTGGCTCTCAGCCCTTGATCTCGCTGCCCAGCGCGCCAAATTTGGCGGCAAAGCCAGCGGTGTCGCCCGCCGCCAGCAATTTCGCCTGTTCCACCCAATTGTCGCGGGTGATCCGGCCCTTGAAACTGCCCAAATAGGCATCAACTTCGCCAATCTCCGCCGCGCCCCACGCCGCAATCTGGTCAAAGCGGGTGACGCCCAGCGAAATCAGCAGCGCGTTCAGCTTTGGCCCCACGCCCTTGATAAGCTCCAGATTGTCCGGCGCACCGACGGCGGCGGCAATCGCGGGCATGCCCGGCGGCGGCGCGGGCGCGGCCACGGGCTGGGCGGGCGCGGCCACAAATTGCGCGGGCGCGGCGGGGACAATTTCGGGCTTGGCCGCGACCAGCTTTTCCGGCGCAGCCACCGGGGCCGCCTCCACCGCGGCTGGCGCAGCCTGCGCCCAAATCCACCAGCCGGTGGCGATGCCAATCACCACCGCAATCGCGCACAACAGCCAATATTCGGCGATCCAGCTCATCATGACTTTTGACTCCCCCAGATCATCCAGCCAATGGCCACGCCCACACAGAAAAACAGCATCAACGCCAACAGCGATTCAATCAGCAAATTCATTGTCCGGACTCCCCTGCCGCGCCCGCATTTCCGCCAGCGGTGCCACCTGTGGTGATGGCAAATTCAATTCGGCGATTGGCGGCGTTGGCGGCGGCGGTCCGCCCCGGTTGAACTGGCTGGCCCGCGCCAAAGCCCACGGCGGTCAGCCGCCCGGCGGGCACCCCCTGGTTCACCAGCGATGCCACCACCACCCCGGCGCGCTGTTCCGACAGCATCTGATTGGCCGCCGCATTGCCGGTGCCGTCGGTGTGGCCCGCCACGGTCACCAATGTCCCGGTGCACGGCACCAGCACCTTGGCAATCTGGTCGATCAGCGCGGCGGATTCGGGGCGCAGCGTCGCGGCCCCGCTGTCAAACTGGATGGTCTTGCCCGCAATCACCGCGTCCACATCCTGTTGGCAGGTGTCGGCGGCGGCGGCGGTTGCCGGTGCCTCTGGCGCCGCGGCGGGCGGTGCAGCATCAGCGGAGGCATCGGGCCCGGCGTCGGCCCAGCGCACCGCCTTCACCCCCGGCACCGCCAGCGCCAGCGCTTCCAGCCGGGGCCGGTCGGCGGCTGGCACCGCGCCATCCAGCAGCAATATCCGCTGCAACGAGGGCTCGCGCACCGCCGCCACGCGCAGGCCAGCGGCGGCGGGATCGCCCTGAAGCGCCGCCGCCGCGCGGTTTTCCAGCGTCTGGCCAAAACCCTCGCCCAGCCCGAACAGGCTGTGGCTCGCCATGGCCATCAACGCAGTCACCCCCGCGCCGATCAGAAATTTGCTGATTGGTGTCATTTGTGCGCCCCTATCTTATTTGGACGTTGACCTAACATCACCGGCGCGGCTTATTCAAGCGCCGTTTTGCTGGCCCGGCGCGCCAGTTCGCGCCAGCCAATATCGCGGCGGCAAAATCCACCGGGAAAATCCACCAGCGCCGCCGCCATATAGGCCAGATCGCGGGCTGCGCCGACATCCGCGCCGGTTGCGGCAATGTTCAGCACCCGGCCCCCGGCAGCGGTCAACGAGCCGTCGGGGCTGCGCGCGGTGCCCGCGTGGAACAGGGTCGCGCCCGCCGCTGCGGCCGCTTCCAGCCCGCCAATCGCCCCGCCCGTCACCGGGGCGGCGGGATAGCCTGCAGCGGCCAGCACCACGGTCACTGCGGCGGCATCGGCAAAAGCGGCGGCGTCCGGGGCGGCATCGGCCAGCCGACCGGTGGCGCAGTGCCATAGCAATGCCGCCAGATCGCCGCGATGGCGCAGCATCAACACCTGACATTCGGGATCACCGAACCGGCAATTATATTCGATCAGCTTTGGCCCATCATCGGTGAGCATCAAGCCTGCGAACAGCACGCCGCAATAGGGAGTGCCCGCCGCCGCCAGCGCCGCGACGGTCGGCGCAACAATCTGCGC
This sequence comes from Sphingopyxis sp., assembly GCA_036846445.1. Classification (GTDB taxonomy): domain Bacteria; phylum Pseudomonadota; class Alphaproteobacteria; order Sphingomonadales; family Sphingomonadaceae; genus Sphingopyxis. Next base: position 4,837 of record DAIUBZ010000105.1, read on the forward strand.
CATTGCGGCGGCTTCCAGCGCGGGGGTCAGCACGCTGGCCGGGCTATATGCCCCCATACCGCCGGTGTTCGGCCCGGTGTCGCCCTCGCCGACCCGTTTATGATCCTGCGCGCTGCCGAACGGCAGGATGGTGGTCCCATCGCTCAGGGCAAACAGGCTGACCTCCTCGCCTGTCAGAAACTCCTCAATCACGACAGACGCCCCGGCGGCCCCGAATTGCCCGCCAAACATGTCGGTGATGGCGGCGTGGGCGGCGGCGATGGTGTCGGCAATCACCACCCCCTTGCCAGCGGCCAGCCCATCCGCCTTGATCACCACCGGCAGGGCAAAGTCCGCCAGCGCGGTGAACGCCGCGCGCTGGTTGGGGCAGTGGCGATAGCGGGCGGTGGGGATGGCGGCGCGGTCGCACAGCGCTTTGGTAAAGGCCTTTGACCCCTCCAACTGCGCTGCTGCTGCCGATGGGCCAAACGCAGCGATACCCGCGCCCCGCAGCGCGTCGGCCAGCCCGGCGACCAGCGGCCCCTCTGGCCCGATCACCACCAAATCCACGCCATGCCGCGCCGCCGCCGCCACCAGCCCCGCCATGTCATCGGCGGCAATCGGCAACAGCTCGGCCAGCTCGGCAATGCCGGGGTTGCCGGGCGCGGCCAGCAATTTTGTGACGCTGGGCGATTGCGCCAGCCGCCACGCAAGGGCATGTTCGCGGCCACCCGAACCAACCACCAGGACCCGCATGACCCAATTCCCCCCCGCCAGTGCGCCAGATGCCCCCGACGCCCGGCTCCTAGCCCACAGCGCGCCCGGCGACAATGCGCCGCCGGTCAGCGTCAGCCAATTGTCGGCGGCGCTGAAACGCACGGTCGAGGACGGCTTTGGCCGGGTGCGGGTGCGCGGCGAATTGTCGGGGGTCAAGCGGGCGGCGTCGGGCCATGTCTATGGCGCGATGAAGGATGAAAATGCCCTGATTGACCTGGTGATGTGGAAGGGCGCGGCGGGGCGGATGGCCTTTGTGCCCGAGGATGGCCTGGACGTCATCGCCACCGGGCGGCTCACCACCTTTCCGGGGCGGTCGAAATATCAACTCGTCGCCGACACGCTGGAATTGGCGGGTGAAGGCGCGCTGATGCTGCTGTTTGAACGGCTGAAGGCCCGGCTGCGCGCCGAGGGGCTGTTCGACCGCCCGCGCCAGCCGCTGCCGATGCTGCCCCGGGTGATCGGGGTGGTGACATCGCCCACCGGCGCGGTGATCCGCGACATTTTGCACCGGCTGGCCGACCGTTGCCCCGCCCATGTGCTGCTGTGGCCAGTGGCGGTTCAGGGTGAGGCAGCGGCGGGCCAGATCGCCGCCGCCGTGCGCGGCTTTGCTGCGATCGCGCCGGGCGGGCCGGTGCCGCGCCCCGATGTGGTGATTGTCGCGCGCGGCGGCGGCTCGATCGAGGATCTG
>DAIUBZ010000106.1:0-6209 GCA_036846445.1 Sphingopyxis sp.
CTCAATTCTATCGGGGTGCAGGAATTTGCCCGTCACCGCGATCAACCCGGCGCCACATTGCTGAACCAGACCACCATCGCGCGGAGCCGCAATGCCAGCGCCCAGCACGGCATGGGCGCTGCCCAACGTGGGGTGACCGGCAAAGGGCAGTTCCGCACGGGGCGTGAAAATCCGCAAGCGATAATCCGCCGCCGGGTCGGTCGGCGGCAGGACAAAGGTCGTTTCGGACAAATTGGTCCAGGCGGCAAAGGCTTGCATCGCCGCGCTGTCCAGCCCATCGCCGTCGAGCACCACCGCCACCGGATTGCCCGACAGGCCTGCGGTGCAGAACACATCGACCTGAGCAAAGCGGCGCGCCCGGGCGGTCATCGCCAGCCGCCGGGCAGCAAAACGGGCGGGCCATCGCTGGCCCGCCCGGTGATGCGCCATTGTTGCTGCGTCAGAATTTGTAGCGCAGCAGGCCGCCAAAGGTGCGCGGCTGGTTGGGGTAGCCCGACACGCTGCCCGCCTGTGCCACCGATGGGAACAGGGTGGTGATATATTGGGCGTTGGTCAGGTTGCGGCCCCAGATGCCAAATTCCAGCCCCATCGGCAGGGCGATGGTCAGGCTGCTGTTGAGCGCGCTCACCTCGCGCTGCAACGCCGCAACTTGGGCCAGGGTGAAGCCAGCCAGCCCCTGTTCCAACTGCACCGGGCTCTCATAACTATAGTCAATGCCGAACGTCGCCTTGGTTCCCCCTTCAAATTCATTGGTGAAGGTGGCGCCCAGATTTGCCGACAGCGCCGCGATGCCCGCTGGCGTCAGGCCCGAAATGTCGCCAAACGCCGAATTGACGAAGCTGTCGTAGATCGGATCCAGCCAGGTGACCGCCAGCGTCAGGTTCAGCCCGCGAACCGGGCGGACCGATCCGTCAAACTCCACCCCCCACGTCGATTGCTTGCCCGCATTGGCCAGCGCAAAGCCGGTGCCGGTGAACACGTTGGACTGGAACCCGGTGATTTCCTGTTTGAACACGGCAATGTTGGCCGCGGCCACCGACCATTGTGCCTTCAGCCCAAACTCATACACTGTGGCCTCTTCCGGCCCGGCAAAGCGCGATCCGGTGCCCAGATTGTTGGTCCGGATGCCCGCGGTGGTGATCGCCGCCAAATTGGCTGCCAGCGGCCGGCTGTCGCGCGACAGGTTGATCGAGCTGGCCTTGAACCCGGTCGCATAGGTGGCATAGATGTTCAGCGTGTCGGTCAGTTCATAGGCGGCGCGCAGGCTCCAGGAAAAATCGCCGTCGCTGGTCCGGTTGCCCTCCACGCTGTTGGGCACATTCAGGAACGGCGGCAGGAATTGGAGCGGCTTCAGCCCGTTCAGCGGATTGGCCGCCGGATTATTCTGATTGGCGGTGGCAAAGGCCTGAACCCCCGCCGACACCTGACCAAAGGCCGCCGGATTGCCACCCGCAAAGGCGCCAATTTCCGCCGCCGTTGCCGAGCGGCCAAGGCCGAGCAAGCCGCCAACCTGCTGCGCCAAGCCGCCCTGGAACAGCAATTGGTTGCGGAACGGCGCAAATTGCGGCGCATCCAGGTTCAACCCGGACCACACATCAGTGCTGATGACATTGGTGGTAAAGGTCTTGCGGTCCTTGGTATAATTGCCGCCGACGGTGAATTTCAGCCGGTCCGTCGCCTCAAAATCCACCGTGCCAAAGATCGACCATGCGGTATTTTTCAGCGTATAGGCCTCATCCAGCCCATCGCCATTGCGGAAGAACGCATTGACGTAGCGGGTGGGTGCCCCCTCTAGCGCACCAAAGGTGTTTTCCAGCAGCGCCACATTCAGCGCCCCGCCGGTGGCCCCACTGATCAGGGCATTGCCATAGCCCCGGAAGGCCGCGCCATAGCGGATGTCATTTTCCTGATCGATATTTTCGTTGAAATAATAGCCGCCAAGCAGGAAGTTGACCGGACCGTCAAAATCGCTGGTCAGCCGCAGTTCCTGGGTAAAGGTGTTGATCGCCAGATCCTGGCTGTTGCGCCCGATCAGGTCGGCACCGGTGAAATCGCTGTCCTGATTGGTGGCGGCGTTGACCTTGCGGTAAGCAGTGATCGACGTGACGGCCAGCGCGCCCAGATCATAATCAATCTGCGCCGATCCGCCGTAATTATCAATTTTGTTCGACGACAGGAAGTTGTTGTAAATGTTGAACGAGAACGGGTTGTTCCGGTCCACGCTCACCCCGCCCGCCAGCGCATCGGTGATGGCGACGGTCGGCCCCGCGATCAAATTGCCCGCGATGCAGCAATTTTCGTCAATCTTGTCATAATCGCCGATCAGGCGGATCGACAGCGCATCGCTCGCTTCAAACAGCAATTGGCCGCGCACGCCCCAGCGGTTGCGGTCGTTGACGGCGATGTTCTGACGCAAATCCTGCGCATAGCCATCGCGCTTGTTCAAATTGGCGGCGAGCGAAAAGGCCACCGTTTCGCTAATCGGGCCGGTCACGCTGGCCTTGGCGGTCAGGGCATTGAAATTGCCATAGGTGACCTCTGCCGAGCCACCAAAGTCGAATTGGGGCTTTTGCGTGACGATACTGATGACGCCCGCCGAGGCATTTTTGCCGAACAGGGTCGATTGCGGCCCGCGCAGCACCTCGACCCGCTCCAAATTGGGCAGATCGCCGATTTGCGCTGCCGAACGCGAGCGATACACGCCGTCAATGAACACGCCGACCGACGGTTCAATCCCGGCATTGTTCGCGCCATTGCCAAAGCCGCGAATGATGAAATTGGTGTTGGCGCTGCTTTGCAACTGGCCGACGCGCAAGCTGGGCACCAGCGTCTGAATGTCCAGCAAATCGCGCACCTGGGCATTTTCAATCTGGGCGGCGGTGGTGACCGACACGGCGATTGGCGTGTCTTGCAGGGTTTGCGACCGCTTGCTGGCGGTGACGATGATGTCATTGCCGATCACATCTTCGCTGGTGGTGGCGTCGGGCTCGGCACTTTGGGCCAGCGCCAATTGCGGCGCACAGGCCATCCCCAGGGTGGTGGCCGACAGCAGCAGGCCTCGCATCGTCATTTTCATCATCGTCTCCCACCAAAATGGCCATGGTCGCGGCACCTGCCGTCGCCTGAGCCTGTGTTGCACATCTGTCGCTATCCGGCCTGTTTCACCACGAAGTCAAATCGAAACGCATGGGAAGCCAAATTTTTCGGCGATCCGTGGTTTTTCCGCAACTGGCGGTAATCGCTGACATTTGGGTAAATTGCGGCGCAGCGGGGCTTTACAGCGCGCCGGGGTGCCGCCAGCGTGGCACCATGATCCATTTATTCTGTGATGCCACCCAGATGGCAATCGCCCCGGCGCTGGGCGGGGCCATTGCGTCGGTTCGGTGGCGCGGCTTGCCGCTGCTGCGCCCCGCCCCGGCCAATGTCGCGGACGCAAGCGTGCTGGACATGGCCTGTTTCCCCATGCTGCCCTTTGCCAACCGGATTGCGAACGGGCGGTTTCGCGCAGGCGGGCACGACATTTGCCTGCCGCCCACCATGGCAGCCGCCGATCCGGTCCATGCCCTGCACGGGCTCGGCTGGCTGGGACCATGGGCGGCCACCCAGGTGAGCGCCCGCCGCGCGGTGCTGCGGTGGCACCACCCCGGCGGGGCATGGCCGTGGGCCTTTGCCGCCGCCCAGGATATTGCACTGAGCCCCGATGGCTATCGCCACCGGCTGACGATCACCAATTTGGCGGCGACGCCGATGCCCGCCGGCATGGGGCTGCACCCGTTTTTCCCGCGCGGGCGCGCTGAATTGGTGGGGCAATTTGGTGGCCATTGGGCCGGCGCACCCGGCGGCATCCCGACCCACCACGAACCCGGCCCCGGCCCACTGGCCGCGCCGCTGGGCAGCGCGCCTGTCGACCATCTGTTCACCCCGCCCCCGGGCAGGGCCGTGCCGGTGATGCTGAAATGGCCGGGCCATCGGCTGACCCTGCGGGCATCAGCCGATTTGCGCTTCACCCATATTTATGTGCCGCCGGGCGGGGATTTTCTGTGCATTGAACCGGTCAGCCATATTCCCGACGCGGTCAACCGGGCGGAGCCAGCGGCGCTGACCGGCCTGCGCTGGCTGGCGCCGGGGGCGACATGGACCGCCGCTGTGCGCATTACCGCAGCCGCGACCAGCCCGCCGCCGGATTAAACACCGCCGCACCGGCGGGCGGCAAGCCAATGGCGGGGCTGCCCGCGCCCAGTGCGTCCGCCGCCAGCGCCGCCGCCTGCGCCGCAGTGTTGAACGCGAACAGCAACCCGCCCGCCCGGCGCACCCGCACCCCCGGCGGCAGGGTGAGCACGGCCAGCCCCGCCAGCGCAGCCATCTGCGCCGCGATCTGCGCCGCCAGCGCGGCATCGGGCATTGCGGCCAGATAATGGACCCGCCCCGCGCGCAGCAGCACCGCCCGGCCATCGTCCAAGGCCAGCTCGGTGGTCGGCGCTGCCCCCTCGCTGACCGGCTCGACCGTCTCCACCCATTGCCGGACGTGCCACGCGCCGCCGCCGCCGGGCAAGCGGACGGCATCCGGCAATGATTCCACCCGCACCACCCGGATCGGCATGACCGGTTGCAGCGGTCCGGGCGGCAGCTCCGCCGGGATGGCAAATTCATCGGTTTTGCTGCCCGTGCGCGGTCCCACCAGCACCGGCCCGGCAAAGTCCGCCAGCGCCGCCGCCAGCGCATCCGGGACAATCGGCACACAGGGCACGACCACCAGCGCATAGCCACCCAGCGGCGCGCCCGGCGGAACAATGTCGACATCCAGCCCCAATTCGCGCAGCGCGGTGTAAAATTCAAACGCCACCCGCAGCGCGCCAAAGCCCTGCCCGTGCGGCTGAATATCCGTCACCCATGCCGCGTCATAGGCAAAGACCAGCGCGGCGGTGCGCGGCGGCGGGCCAACGGGGCCGATGGCGGCAATATCGTCCGCCGCCGCCCGCACCTCGGCCAGCGCGACATCGTCGCGGTTGTCGGGGCGCACGAGGCCGCTGTGCATCTGTTCCTGGGCGCGGGGAAATTGCCGCCAGCGAAAATAGCTGACCAGTTCAGCGCCATGCGCCAGCGCCTCCAGCGTCCACAGCCGCACCATGCCGGGCAGCGGCGCGGGGTTGAACCGCGCCCAATTCACTGGTCCGGGCTGTTGTTCCATCACCCCCCAGCGCCCGCCGCTGACCCCGCGATACAGATCATGGTGAAAGGCGGCGATGTCGGGATGGCCCTGGTGGCGGTAGGCCGCCTTGTCACCGCTGCTGAACCAGAATTGTTCCAGAAAGCCGAGCGGATAGCTGTCCCATGTTGCCAGATCGAGCTGGCGGCCAAGCTGGTGGTGGTCGAATTGGGTGAAAAATCCCATCAGATTGTGGGTGATGTCGCGCCCCGGCGAACCGGCGCGGATGATATCCACCTGGGCCTGGTTGAACGCGGCGACCTGATCCGACGAAAAGCGGCGAAAATCCAGCCAATGCGCCGGGTTGGCCTCGGTAACCGTCAAATTGGGCAGTTCGACATGGCCAAAATCGAGATAGGTCATCGACCAGAAAACTGTCCCCCACGCCTGGTTCAGCGCGTCGATATGGCCATAGCGGGCCATCAACCACTGTTGAAACGCCGCCCGCGCTGCGGGCGAAAAGCTGACCGCCGTGTCGTGACAGCCATATTCATTGTCGGTCTGCCACATCACCACCGCCGGATGCTTGCCATAGCGGCCAGCCATGGCCCGGGTGATCGATTTGGCCATATCCAAATAGCCCGCGTGGGAAAAACAATAATGCCGCCGTGAACCAAAGCCGCGCGGGCGGCCATCCGCGTCCAGTGCCACCATATCGGGATAAAAATTGACCAGCCATCGGGGCGGCGTCGCGGTTGGCGTCCCCATGATGATGCCCAGCCCGGCATCGGCGAGCACCGCCACCGCTGTGTCCAGCCATTCCCAATCATAGCGCCCCGGCTCCGGCTCGATCCGGCTCCAGGCAAATTCGCCAATCCGCACCCGGCTGATGCCCGCCGCGACCATCCGCCGGGCATCGTCCGGCCACATGGCGGGCGACCAATGTTCGGGATAATAGCACACGCCCAGCCGCATCAATTCAGTCATAGCTGATCCTGTCGTTCAATTGCCAGCAGCCACGCCGTTTCGGGCAAATGCAGCGGCAGCCGGATTGCCCCCGCCG
>DAIUBZ010000107.1:0-6119 GCA_036846445.1 Sphingopyxis sp.
AAAAATGAGGACATGGATTGACATTTAATCTACCGCCGGTCAATTTTGCTCATGGCCCGACCTCCCAGCATGTTGCCAAGCTAAACAGGTTCAGCATAGACTTCCCAAAAACCACGTTTCCCGTGGTCATGTCGCTTAAATGGCAACCGGCCCGACCTAAGGGAGTTCGTGATGGCCGTCTTTTTACCAACCCAAAACAATGTCCGTTTTCTCAAACCCATTCTTATGGATGCGTTTGAAATGCGTTCGTCCCACGCCACTGAAGCGATTGCGGCCCTTATCGGTTACCGGTCAAACGCATCATTCTTAGCATCTTCAAATCACTTGACCGACGCGACCGTCTTTGAGGTGTTCTTTGATGAGTTCGAGGCGCGCTGCGCTCATTTGGGCTATGATCGATCATCGTCAGAGTACCTACGCTCCAATTTCAGGGGCATTAATTGGCCTGACGCGGTTTGGAAAACGTTCAAGCGGCGCGATAAGGCGGCGATAGACGCTTGGTTTTACGAATGCCAGGAGAGAAGAATTCCTTTCATTTACATAGACAAGGCGAGAAAATATTGTGCTGTGCACTGGGATCACATCACCCTCGACCGCCAGTACGATCAAATGGTGCGTCAGAATTCTAGTGGGGATTTGGGCGAGGTAATTTTTCGGACCTATCAACTCATAGCTGCGGGAAAAGAACCGAAGAGCTTATTTTATGGCAGTGCATTCGTCGGAGACGTGTCCGGCCTATCGGAATCGTCCGCCAGACAAATTGCCAATGCGTTTGCAAGGCTACTTTTTCCCGGCAATGTCCAACCTGCGGTAGCCGCGTAACTGTTTTGGGAAGCTGGATTGCGTCCAGCTTCCCGAACTGGCTAGTCCCGCCGGGCGAAGCTCGGACCTGTTAGCGGGCCGCCATTACCTCGGTTCCGCCGCAGCGCGGTAGACGCCGCTGTGGCCAACCCCGACGTCGCTGCCTTTGGCGTCGATTACCCGGCATTCGCCGCGCTCAGCACCGCGCGCACGCTGGCGGTGGCGACGTCGGTGCTCAGGCCGCAGCCAAAGACGCTGCGCCCGTCCGGCGTGCGGGCTTCGATATAGGCGGCGGCCTGGGCCGTGCTGCCCACCCCGATGGCGTGCTGGCTGTAATCGGCGATGTCCAGCACCGGGCCGCCCGCATCGGCCAGCGCCGCGACCACGCTGGACAACAGGCCATTGCCGCGCCCGCTCAGGCTGGTCGGCGCGCCGCCCACCGATACGGTGCCGGTGAACAGCCGCTCGGTCCCCTTGCTGCCCTCCTGCCAGTCCAGCAGATGATAGCGGCGGCCTTCGCTGGCCAGATAGGCGCGGGAAAACGCCCCCCAGATATCGTCGGCGGTCAATTCGCGGCCCAATTCGTCCGCCAGCGCCTGGACCACCACGCTGAACGCCGCCTGCATCCGTTTGGGCAGTTTCAGCCCGCGATCCTGTTCCAGCACCCACGCGATGCCGCCCTTGCCGCTTTGCGAATTCACCCGGATCACCGCCTCATAGCTGCGGCCAAGGTCGGCGGGGTCGATGGGCAGATAGGGCACTTCCCACAGCTGGTCATTCTGGCGCTCACGCGCGGCAAAGCCCTTTTTGATCGCGTCCTGATGGCTGCCGGAAAAGGCGGTATACACCAGTTCGCCGCCATAGGGGTGGCGGGGGTGCACCGGCAATTGGTTGCAATATTCCACCGTCTTGATGACCGCGTCCAGATCGGAAAAATCGAGGCCAGGGCTGACCCCTTGCGTGTACATATTCAGCGCGATGGTGACGAGGCAGCTATTGCCAGTCCGCTCGCCATTGCCGAACAGACAGCCCTCCACCCGGTCCGCGCCGGCCAGCAGGCCCAGTTCCGCCGCCGCCACCCCGGTGCCGCGATCATTGTGGGTGTGCAGCGACAGGATCGCCGCCTCGCGCCGGGGCAAATGGCGGCCAAAATATTCAATCTGGTCGGCATAGATATTGGGGGTCGCCGCCTCGACCGTGGCGGGCAGATTCAGGATGATCGGCGCGTCCTTGGTGGGGGCCAGCACGTCCATCACCGCCGCGCACACCTCGATGCTGAAATCCAGTTCCGATGTGCTGAAACATTCCGGACTATATTGAAACCGCCAGTCGGTGCCGGGCAGGCGGGCGGCATTGTCACGCAGCAATTTGGCGGCGTGGACGGCGATGCCCTTCACCTCGGCCCGGTCCATGCCGAACACGATTTTGCGCCATGCCGGGGCCAGCGCATTATAAACATGGACAATGGCGGTTTTCGCGCCCGCCAGACTGTCGAAACTGGTGGCGATCAGATCGGCGCGGGCTTGCGTGAGCACCTGCACCGTCACATCATCGGGAATGCGCCCGCCGCGCACCAGCCCGGCGATAAAGTCAAATTCGGTTGCCCCGGCGCTGGGGAAGCCCACCTCAATCTCCTTCAACCCGATCTTGCACAGCAGGTCGAAAAAGCGGGCTTTCTTGTCGGCATCCATCGGGTCGATCAGCGCCTGATTGCCATCGCGCATGTCGGTGGACAGCCAGATGGGGGCGCGGGTGATGGTGCGCGCGGGCCATTGCCGGTCGGGCAGGGCGACGGGGGCAAAGGGGCGATATTTGGGCGAAGGATCGCTGAGCATGGCGCGGGTCTCTTGTGCAGATGGTGATGCCGGGGGGTTCAGATCAGCCCTTGGCCGTGTCGCTGCGCGGCGCGCAGGCGGTTGCTCACGCCCAAGGGCGCGGTAGAAGCAGCAGAGACAATCGCCTGTTCACCAGTGCTGTTTAGCGCCAAAGCCGCCAGCGCCGCAAGGGGGGTTATTTGGCGGCGTTCGCCGGTTGATCCGTGCCGAGCTGCTGCCGTTCGGCAAACCACTGGCGCAGCGCCGCCGCCGCGCAGCCCGTGCTGCCATAGCTGCCAACCACCGAGCAACTGTCCGGCCGCGACAGGCGGGCGATGTCTTGATACGCCTCGACCCGCGCGCCCCAACTGGCCCCGCCCACGGGATTTTCGGGCTTTTCACGCAGCGGGGCGGGAATACGGTAGCGTTCGGATTCAGGCAGGCGGGCGCAAACGACGATTTCATCGGGCGCGGCCGGCGCGCACTCCTCCGCGCCATAGGTGACGAGGAATGACCAGCGCTGGGTGCCATCGGGGGCGGTTTCCACCTCACCCCCGGCCATTGGCGGCGGCGGATCGGCCAGCACCGGTGCGGGCAGCATCAACAGGGCGATGGCAGCAAGGCGCAACAGGTCCACTCCGCGGGGGGACGCCCCCCGCACCGTCGATCGCACCGCCAAGCTGAACCGAAACTGGCTGGCCCGTCCCGGCGCGGTCAATCCGCGCGTTTTTTGCGGTGCCGGTCGAGGTCCAGCACCGCGCCGTCGCCCTCGCCATTGAGCAGGCCCAGCCGCCGCGCCACCTCCTGATAGGCCTCGACCTCGCCGCCCAGATCGCGGCGGAACCGGTCTTTGTCCAATTTTTCGCCCGACGCCATGTCCCACAGGCGGCACCCATCGGGGCTGATCTCGTCGGCCAAGATGATCCGGCTGAAATCCCCCTCGAAATAGCGGCCAAATTCCAGCTTGAAATCCACCAGCCGGATGCCGATCCCGGCGAACAGCCCGCACATGAAATCGTTGATCCGCACCGCCATGTCCTGAATGTCGTGCAGTTCTTCCTGGCTGCACCAGTTGAAGCAGGCGATATGCTCCTCGGCCACCAGCGGATCGCCCAGCGCATCATCCTTGTAGCAATATTCGATCAGGGTGCGGGGCAGGGGGGTGCCCTCCTCAATCCCCAGCCGCTTGGTCAGCGACCCGGCGGCGACGTTGCGCACCACCACCTCGATGGGCACAATCTCGACCCGGCGGATCAATTGTTCGCGCATGTTCAGGCGGCGGATGAAATGGTGCGGCACGCCGATATTGCCCAGCAGCGTGAACAAATGTTCCGATATCCGGTTGTTCAGCACGCCCTTGCCCGAAATCGTCCCGCGCTTTTGCGCGTTGAATGCGGTCGCATCATCCTTGAAATATTGGATCAGCGTGTCCGGTTCTGGCCCTTCATACAGGATTTTTGCTTTGCCTTCATAGATTTGGCGGCGGCGAACCATAGGTGTATGCTTTCTGAAAAATCGGCGATCGTCCGGCTGGGGTCACGCACGCACCACCGGGGCGAGTCGCGCGGCCAACCGCATCGATTGTGCCCATAGCCGCAAACCGCCCCCCCGTCACCTCACGCCCCATCCGCCGTCACAGCGGGGCGACATCCGCGATCACCACCCGGCGCACCGCACCCTTGCCATAGGCAGCATCGGCGGCGGTCTGGCCGACGCGGGCAATCATGGTGGGGGAGGGGAGGTAGCGCACCCCGTCGCTGCCCAGCGGATTGTCCCACAATCGCACATTCACCTCGTGCAAAAAGCGCGGCAGATCGGCAGCGATCCGATCGCTGGCGGCGGCGTCCACCTCCAGCTCCACCCGCATCCGGGCATAGCCCGCCACCCGGCGGTCCGCCGCCAAAATCGGGATCACCATCTGGCCAGCGGGCACAAAGGCGCGGGGCGGCGGGGCCGCCGTGGCCGGGGCGTGGGCAGGGGGGGCGATGAATTGGCCAATCGCCCAGCCGCCGCCCGCGCCGCTGGCCAGCCCAGCGGCCAGCAAACCGGCCGCTGCCAAGGCACGCTTTGCCGCCATCAAAAGGCAAAATCGGCATCATCGGGCAGGGCCGCGCCGGGGGATGACAGCACCAGCACGATCCGGCGGTTTTCGGCCCGGCCCGGTTGATCGGGGTAAATTGGCTGTAAATCGGCCATGCCGCTGACCCCGCCCAGCCGCGCCGCCGCCACCCCGGCTGCCGCCAGATAGCGGCGTGCCGCCTGCGCCCGCTGCGCCGACAGCGCCAGATTGGCCTCGCTGGCGCGGCCATCACCGTCGCTATGCCCTTCCAGCGCCACCAGCACGGCGGCGCGGCTGAGCGGCGCGGCGGCTCGGGTCAGGATGGTGCGGCCCCACGGCGCGAGCTCCGCCTGCCCGGACCGGAACATCGCCAGCCGGTCATTGTCGGTGATGCTGATCCGGATGGTGTCGCCCACTTGCTCCAGGCTGGTCGCGGGCCGCTCGGCGTCGGGCATCGCGTCCAGCGCCAGTTTCAGCTCCTCCGCGCTCACCCGCAAGGGACCATCGGGCACCTCCGCCCGCCCGCCGCGCGCCACCCCGGGGCTGGTGGCCAGCAGCGCGGGCTGGCCGCCGCCGTCGCGGGCATCGCTCGCCTGGCGCATCGTGTGGCCGCCCGCCAGCGAGGTGGTGGTCGGCCCGGTGGTGGCACCCGTCGCGCTGGCAGGACGCGGCGGGGCGGGCGAGAAAAACTCGGCAAGTCCCTTCAGCCGTTCCTTGTCGGGGTTGGAAATCAGCCACAGCAACAGGAAAAATGCCATCATCGCGGTCACAAAATCGGCATAGGCGACTTTCCACGCCCCGCCATGGTGGCCGCCGCCCACCACCTTTTTCACGCGGCGAATGATGATCGGGCGCGGCGGCGGCGCATTGGTGGGGGCGGCATCGGCCATGGCGCGGGGTCAGGCCGCGCTTACGCTGGTGCTGGCTTCCAGCGCCGCCTCCAGCTCCTGAAAGCTGGGGGCGTGGCGCGATGGCACCATGCGGCGCGCGATTTCCACCGCCACCTGAATCGGCAGCCCCTGAGCATGGCCGATGATCGCGGTCTTCGCGATGCCATAGGGTTTGGCATCGGCCTCGACCACTTGCAGCAATTTCGACGCCAGCGGGCCGACCAGGCAATAGGACAAGAGCACCCCCAGAAATGTGCCCACCAGCGCCCCGCCAATCATGCCGCCCAGCACTTCGACCGGCTGGTCGATCGACCCCATGGTCTTGATGACGCCCAGCACGGCGGCGACAATGCCAATGGCGGGCAGGCCGTCGGCCATGACCTGAAGCGCGTGTTGCGGCTCCAGCTCCTCATGGTGGTGGCGCTCCAGATCGGCCTCCATCGCTTCGGTCATTTGATTGGGGTCTTCAAAATTGACCGTCATCATCCGCAAATAGTCACAGATAAACTCGATCAGATGGTGATCGGCCAGCAGCCGGGGATAGGCGCTGAACAG
>DAIUBZ010000108.1:0-6093 GCA_036846445.1 Sphingopyxis sp.
GGCGAGGCGCGGGTGATGCCGCATCTGCACCTGTCGCTTCAGGCGGGCGACGACATGATTTTGAAGCGCATGAAGCGGCGGCACCGCCGGGCCGATGCGGTGGCGCTGGTCGAGGCGTTGCTGGCCCGGCGGCCAGAGATTGCGATTGGCGCGGATATCATCGCGGGCTTTCCGACCGAGGACGGCGCGATGTTCGCCCGCTCGCTGGCGCTGATCGACGACTGCCACATCGTCCACGGCCATATTTTTCCCTACAGCCCGCGCAGCGGAACTCCGGCGGCGCGGATGCCGCAACTGGACCGGGCGGTGGTGCGCGCCCGCGCTGCCGAGCTGCGCGCGCGCTGCGCCGAGCGGGCGGCGGCGTGGCGGCAGACGCTGGTCGGCAGCCATCAGCAGATGTTGGTGGAACGGGACGGGCAGAGCGGGCACGGCGAAAATTTCATGGCGCTTCGCCTGAACGCGCCCGCGCCGCCGGGCAGCATTCTGGCGGTCCGGGTCGGGGCGGACGGGCACGGCGCCGAGGTGGTGGAGGGCGGGCAATGACCACGAGTTGGACCGAGCGGTTGGCGGCGGGGATGCGCCGCACCTCAAAAGCGCTGGGCGACAGTCTGGGCGGGCTGATCGGCACTGGCGCGCTGAGCGATGATGATCTGGACCGGGTCGAGGATGCGCTGATCACCGCCGATCTGGGCCCGGCGATGGCGGCCAAAATCCGGGGGCGGCTGGCCGCTGGCCGCTATGATGCCGCCGCTGGCGATGCCGGGCTGCGCGCGGTGGTGGCCGAGGAAATGGCCGGGGTGCTGGCCGCTGTCGCCCAGCCGCTCGACATTGTCGCCTTTCCCCGCCCTCAGGTGATTTTGGTGGTGGGGGTGAATGGGTCGGGCAAAACCACCACCATCGCCAAATTGGCCCATCTGTTTCAGGAACAGGATTATGGGGTGATGCTGGTGGCGGGGGATACATTTCGCGCTGCCGCCATTGGCCAGTTGAAGGTCTGGGCCGACCGGCTGGGTGTGCCGATTGTGGCGGGGGCCGAGGGCGGCGACCCGGCGGGCATTGTGTTTGATGCGGTCAAGCGCGCCACCGCCGAGGGGATTGACGTGCTGATCGTCGATACCGCCGGGCGGCTGCAAAACAAGCGCGAGCTGATGGACGAGCTGGCGAAAATCCGGCGCGTGCTGGGGCGGCTGAATCCAGCAGCGCCGCACGATGTGGTGCTGGTGCTGGATGCCACCACGGGCCAGAATGCGCTGGCCCAGATTGATGTGTTTCGCGAGGTGGCCGGGGTCACCGGGCTGGTGATGACCAAATTGGACGGCACCGCACGCGGCGGCGTGCTGGTGGCCGCCGCCGAACGCCACGGCCTGCCGATTCACGCCATTGGCATTGGCGAAGGGCTGGATGATTTGCGGCCATTTGATGCGGCAGCGCTGGCCAACGCCATTTCGGGGAATTTGCAATGAATGATGCGCCGGATGCCGCAAAGCCAGCGGGCAACCATAGCGGTTGGCTGAGCTTTCTGATCGATTTTGGCCCATTGCTGATATTTTTTGCCGTGTTCAAACTGACCCAGGATGGCGAGGGCGCGGCGGCGGCCTCGGCGGCGGCGATTCGGGGCACGCTGGCGTTCATGGCGGCGATTGTCGTGGCGGTGGCGGTGTCGAAATGGAAATTGGGCCGGGTGTCGCCGATGCTGTGGCTGTCGGCGGTGCTGGTGGTGGGCTTTGGCGCGTTGACCATCTATCTGAATGACGAGCGCTTTATCCAGATCAAGCCAACGATCATCTATGCGGGCTTTGCGGCGTTGTTGCTGGGCGGCTGGCTGCGCGGGCGGGCGCTGCTCAAATATCTGCTTCAGGCGGCTTATCCGGGGTTGAGCGACCTTGGCTGGCTGAAATTGTCGCGCAATTGGGGGCTGATGTTTGCCGGTTTGGCGCTGGCGAACGAGGTGATGCGGGAAAGCTTGTCCTTTGACCTGTGGCTGACGCTCAAAGTGTGGGGGGTGACTGCGTTCACCTTTGTGTTCGCTTTGTCGCAATTGCCGCTGATGATGCGCCATGGGCTGGATTTGGCGGGCGAGAGCGCAAAAACCCCCGATTGAGTGGCTGGGCAAAGCGCGCCCGCCGCTTTATATAAGGCGGTGATGCGGGGGGACCGCACCATGCAACAGGGAATAATGCCGCCATGAGCAAATTTTTCGCAAATTTGAACGCCGTGTTGGTCGCCGGACTGCTACTCAGCTTTGCCATCGCCTTTGGCCTGCACGGCGGCGAGGTGGGCGCGAACAGCGTGCTGCGCTGGCTGCACACGGTGGTCGGGATTTTGTGGATTGGCCTGCTCTATTATTTCAACTTTGTCCAAATCCCGGTGATGCCATCGGTGCCCGCAGAGCTGAAACCGGCGGTGTCCAAGCATATTGCCCCGGCGGCGCTGTTTTATTTCCGCTGGGCGGCGCTGCTGACCGTGGTGCTGGGCCTCGCGATTGCGGGCGGCAATCGCTATCTGGTTGAGGCACTGACGCTTCAGGACGGCTTTGTCCTGATCGGCGTTGGCATGTGGCTGGGGCTGGTGATGGCGTTCAACGTGTGGTTCGTGATCTGGCCGAACCAGAAAAAGGCGCTGGGCATGGTCCCCGCCGATGACGCGGCCAAGGCGAAGGCCGCGACCACCGCCATGATGTTTTCGCGCACCAACACCTTGTTGTCGCTGCCCATGCTCTACACCATGGTCAGCTTTAACGGCGGTTGAGGCCCAATTGATCGGGGGCGGTGGTTCAGGCCGCCAGCCTGTGCGCCGCCGCCCCCGGTTTTTTGAAAATCCCCCATTGCGACAGGCCGGCGACCCGGCGAAACTCGACAAGGTCAAACAGGGGGATGGTGCGAAAATCGATCAGATGGTCGTGCGGGCTGGTGCGTTTCTGATTGAGGCCGACCGCTTCCAGCAATTGCATCGCCCAGTCCATTTGCGGCACGGGCGAGGTCAGCAGCAAGACGCCGCCGGGCTTGAGCAGGTCAAACGCCTCCTGAAACAAATCGACATGCTCGACGACTTCAAAGGCGACGATGGCGTCGAAGCTCTCGGCTTTCAGCCCCAAGCTGGCCCATTGCCGGATGTCGCCAACAATGTCAGCGGGCGGAAACAGATCATTGCCGACATAATTGGTGTAACCGGCGCTGCGCAAATGATCGCCGACCCATTTCGCGCCGCAGCCGATTTCCAATATGGCCGCATCCTTGGCCAGGGGGCTGAGGAAATAGTCGATCTTTTTCTTCTGGGCGATATCGCTGAGCATCGGCATCGGGCGTTCCTTGCTGGATACGGGGGTCTGCTGGGCCAAAGCTATTACCAAACAAGCCTAACAAATCATTAATTTGGGGGCGGATGGCGGCATTACCCATTGCATCCCCCGGCAAAACCATGGAACAGCGCGCCCGCACACCACGGCCACGGAGAATATATATGGGGTATCGGATCGTTGTCGCAGGGGCCACGGGCAATGTCGGGCGCGAAGTGCTGGCCATATTGGCCGAGCGCGAATTTCCGATTGCGGAACTGGCCGCCGTTGCCTCGTCGCGCAGCCAGGGCGAAGTGGTCGAAATCGGCGACAGCGGCAAAAGCGTGAAGTGCCAGAATATCGACAATTTCGATTTCACCGGGTGGGACATGGCGATTTTCGCCATCGGGTCCGCGGCCACCAAAATCCACGCCCCGCGCGCGGCGGCGGCGGGCTGTGTGGTGATCGACAACTCGTCGCTCTATCGCATGGACCCCGATGTACCGCTGATCGTGCCAGAGGTGAACCCGGACGCGATCGACGGCTATCGCGCCAAAAACATCATCGCCAATCCCAATTGCTCGACCGCGCAATTGGTGGTGGCGCTCAAACCGCTGCACGATGCCGCCACCATCACCCGGGTGGTCGTTGCCACCTATCAATCGGTCAGCGGCGCGGGCAAGGCGGGCATGGACGAATTGTGGAACCAGACGCGCCAGATTTTCGTCGGCGACCAAAAGGATGTCCAGACATTCACCAAACAGATCGCGTTCAACGTCATCCCCCATATCGACAGCTTTCTGGATGATGGCTCGACCAAGGAAGAGTGGAAGATGATGGTCGAGACCAAGAAAATCCTGGACCGCAAGATCAAGCTGGTGGCCACATGCGTGCGGGTGCCGGTGTTCGTTGGTCACAGCGAGGCCGTGCATGTCGAGTTTCAGCGCGAACTGACCGCTGCCGACGCGCAAAATCTGCTGCGCGAGGCGCCCGGCGTGATGCTGGTCGATGCGCGCGAGGATGGCGGCTATATCACCCCGGTGGAATGTGTCGGCGATTTTGCGACCTTTGTCAGCCGGGTGCGCGAGGATGCGACGGTGGAAAATGGCCTGTCATTCTGGTGCGTGTCCGACAATTTGCGCAAAGGCGCGGCGCTGAATGCGGTGCAGATTGCCGAGCTGCTGGGGCGGCGGCATTTGCAAAAGGGTTGAGCGCGATGGCTGGTGCGTCCCGCCACCATTTCACCGCCCGCGATGGCATCGCCTTGGCGTGGCACGCGCATGGCGCCGCCGATGCGCCGCCGGTCATCCTGTTGCACGGGCTGTTTTCCAGCGCCACAGTCAACTGGTTGAAATTTGGCCATGCCGCCGCCATTGCCGCCGCCGGGCGGCGGGTGATCATGCCCGATTTGCGCGCGCACGGCGACAGCGGCGCGCCGCACGATCCGGTGCATTATCCCGCCGATGTGCTGGTCGATGATCTGGTGGATTTGATCGACCATCTGGCGCTGGACAATTTTGATCTGGGCGGATTTTCGCTGGGCGCGCGCACGGCGGTGCGGGCGGTGCTGGCGGGGGTGCGGCCCCGGCGGCTGGCGCTGGCGGGCATGGGGCTGGCGGGGCTGGCGGGCTGGACCCAGCGCGGCGCGTTTTTTCAGCGGGCACTGGCCAGTTTCGACACCGCCCGGCGCGGCGATGATGTGTGGATGGCGGTGCAATTCATCAAAACCACCGGCGTGGACCGGGTGGCGGCGGCGCAGTTGCTGACCAGTTTTACCGACACGCCGCCGGACGCGCTGGCGGCGCTGACCATGCCCACACTGGTGCTGTGCGGCGTGGACGATGCCGACAATGGCAGCGCGCCCGATCTGGCCGCCGCTCTGCCCAACGCGCGCTTTGCCGCCATCCCCGGCACCCATATGTCCAGCGTGACCGGCCCCGAACTCGGCGCGGCGCTGGCGGCATTTTTCAGCGAAACGGCGGCTCGTTAAAGGCGCGCAATTTGCGGCTGTGCAATTTGGCCCCCTCGTCGCGGATGATCTCGCACGCGCGAATGCCGATTTGCAGATGGGCAGCGATCGCCTCTTCGTAAAAGCGGTTCGCCTGCCCCGGCAGCTTCAATTCGCCGTGCAGCGGCTTGTCGCTGACGCACAGCAGCGTGCCATAGGGGACGCGGAAGCGATAGCCCTGGGCGGCGATGGTGGCGCTTTCCATGTCGATGCCGATGGCGCGCGATTGCGAAAAGCGCAGCGCCGATGAGGTGAAGCGCAATTCCCAATTGCGGTCGTCGGTGGTCACCACCGTGCCGGTGCGGAACCGGCGTTTCAGGTCGGCCCCGGCCTCGCCCGACACATCGCCCGCCGCCTGTGCCAGCGCCAGTTGCACCTCGGCAATCGCCGGAATCGGGATTTCGGGCGGCAATACGCTGTCGAGAATATGGTCGTCGCGCAAATAGGCGTGGGCCAGGACATAATCGCCGATTTTCTGGCTGGCGCGCAGGCCGCCGCAATGGCCGATCATCAGCCACGCCTCGGGCCGCAGCACCGCCAGATGGTCGCAAATCGTCTTGGCGTTGGACGGGCCAACCCCGATATTGACCAAAGTGATGCCCGCGCCATCGGGGGCAATCAGGTGATAGGCGGGCATCTGGTGCCGCCGCCACGCGCTGTCGGCCACCAATTGCCCGGCATCGCTGTCCGGCGTGTCGACATACAGGCCCGCCGCCCCGGCCAGCGCCTGATATTGCCCCTTGCCCACCTGGGCCGCCGCCCAGCCGACAAATTCGTCGACATAGCGGTGATAGTTGGTGAACAGGATATA
>DAIUBZ010000109.1:0-6036 GCA_036846445.1 Sphingopyxis sp.
GTCGAATTGATTGACCGCAGCGGCGGGGCGATCCGCATCGACCGGCGCGGGCGCACCGCCGATGATACATTGACCGTGCTGACCCCGACCATCGCCACCAGCGCCGAGGAACTGACCGAGCGGTTGGAGGCGAGTGAGACCGGGACAGTCGCGGTGATTTTGCCAAAGTGGCGGGCCAGCCGCGACCCCGCGCTGCCGCGTCCCGGCTGGGTCGGCGCGCCATCGCCTGCGCCGGAAAATCCGGCAATTTTCGCGGCGCTGGACCAATATTATGGCCTGAACGGTGCGCCAGACCGGTGGCGGGTGGGCATCGGCCCGGACGGCACGGTGCGGCTGACCGGACCGGGGCTGGCGCCGATGGGCGGGCCGGGCGGCGACGTGGTCGCCGAGTCGATCGAATATAATCTGTTTATCATCGCCGATGCCGATCTGGTCAGCAACCGCGCCTTTGCGTCTGGCGCGGCGGCGCGGCGGGCGCTGGCGGTGTTTGACCAGATGGCGCAGATCACCGGGGCGCGGAGCATTGCGTGGGACGTCACCCTGAATGGCTTTGGCGCGCGCAGCACCCGGTTTGTGGAACTGGCCTTCACCCCGCCGTTCATCGGCATCACCCTGTGCCTGATCGCCGCCATGCTGTTGGGACTGGTTCAGGCGGCGGTGCGGTTTGGCCCCGCGCTGGTTCCGGCCCGCGCCCTGCCGCTGTCACAGCGCGCGCTGATTGACAGCAGCACGGCATTGATGGTGCAGGCCCAGCGGCAATTGGCGGCGGGCGATCCGTGGCTGGCGCATTGGCGCGCGGCGCTGGCCAGCCGGCTGCACGCGCCGGTGGGGCTGACCGGCCCGGCGCTGGATGGCTGGATTGAGGCGCGCCGCCGCGCGCATGACGGACGCCAAGTGCCCGATGTCGCGCTGGCGCTGGCCACCTGCCGCAGCCCCGAAACCATGGTGGCCCATGCCGCCGTCCTGTCCGCCATTCGAAAGGAATTGCTTTGTGACCATTGAAACCATCGCCGATGTGGCTGCGCTGGGCCGGGCCATCGCCGGTGAGGCGGCCAAGGCTGTGATCGGGCAGGAATCGGCGATCGAGCTCATCACAATCGCGGTGCTGGCGGGCGGGCATTGCCTGCTCGAAGGGCCGCCGGGCACCGCCAAAACCCTGCTCGCGGGCAGCGTGGCGCGGGCGGTCGGGCTGGAGTTTGGCCGGATACAATTCACCCCCGATTTGATGCCGGGTGATATTTTGGGCACCAATTTGTTCAATTTCCAGACCAGCAGTTTCACCTTCACCCGGGGTCCGCTGTTCACCCAATTGCTGCTGGCCGATGAAATCAACCGCACCCCGCCCAAAACCCAGGCGGCGCTGCTGGAGGCGATGCAGGAGCGGCAGGTGACGGCGGCGGGCGAAGTCCATCCGCTCAGCCCGCATTTCACCGTGCTGGCCACCCAGAATCCGATTGAAAATCAGGGCGTCTATCCCTTGCCAGAGGCGCAGTTGGACCGGTTTTTGTTCAAGGTGCTGATCACCCACCCCGATGCCGATGCCGAACGGCGGATTGTCGCCGAACATGGCCGCCGCTTTGCCAGCAGCGCCCGCGCCGATTATGGCATCGTGCCGGTGGCCAGCGCCGCCGATCTGGCCGCCGCCAGCGCGCTGATCGCGGGCGTCCGGCTGGCCGATGATATTGTCGATTATATTGTCCGGCTGGTTCGCGCCACCCGCACCAGCGCCGAACTGGATTTTGGGGCCAGCCCCCGGGCGGCGACCATGCTGGCCCGGGCGGCGGCGGCGTTGGCGGCGCTGAGTGGGCGCGATTATGTCATCCCGGACGATGTGAAGGCGCTCGCTGCCCCGGCGCTGGGCCACCGCATCATTCTGTCGCCGATGGCCGAGATCGAGGGGCGTGACGCCGCCGGGATATTGGCAGAACTGGTCGCCGCGACCGAGGTGCCCCGGTGAATGAGCGGCGCAAGGCTGCCCCGACCCGGGCGGGCGGGGCGGTATATCCCACTCCGCGCCTGGTCCTGCTCGCGGGCGCGGGGGCACCGCTGGCGCTGCTGATCGGGCTGATGGTGCCGGAATATTGGGTGGTGGCGCTGGGCTGGCTGGCCCTGCTGGCGGGCGCGGCGATGGTGGACGGCGTGGTGGCGCTGGCGGCGGGTGACCCTGCAACATCGGCTGGCACCCCGGCCACCGCCGGGGTGGGCGAGCCGCTGCGGGTGGAATTGACATCGGATTTTGCCGGGCGCGCCCCGCGCGGGGCGGTTGAATATGCGCTGGCGCTGGACCGGCGGCTGCACCCCGGCGGGCGGGCCGCCGCCACCGCCGCGCCGGGCAGCGCCAATTGGCGCGCCGCGATTGACCTGGTGCCAGAGCGGCGGGGAGACCCCGCGCTGGACCAGATCTGGACGCGCTGGCGCGGCCCACTGGGGCTGGTGTGGCGGCAGGTGCGCCGTCCGGCCAATGCACATATCGTCGTCACCCCGGCGCTGGGCGCGGTGCGCGATGCGGCGCTGCGCCTGTTTCAGCGCGATGCCCGCTTTGGCAATCAGGTCCAGTTGCTGACGGGCGGCGCGCAGGAATTTGAGGCGCTGAGCGAATTTCAACCCGGCCGCGACCGCCGGGCGATTGATTGGACGGCATCGGCACGGCACATGAAATTGCTGGCCCGCGATTACCGGATTGAGCGCGACAACCGGCTGGTGATTGCCATCGACGCCGGGCGCAGCATGGCCGAACCGGTGGCGGGCATGCCCCGCGTCGACCGGGCGGTGGCGGGCGCGCTGCTGCTGGGCTGGGCGGCGCTGAAGGCACAGGACCGGGTCAGCCTGTTTCCCTTTGCCAGCCGCCCGCAAGGCCACAGCCCGGCCTATGCCAGCCCGCGCGATTTCATCAAATTGCAAACCGCCGCCGCCGCGATTGATTATGGCCATGACGAAAGCAATTTCACTTTGGCGCTGGCCACGCTGGGCAGCCAGCTCAACCGGCGGGCGCTGATCGTGCTGTTCACCGAATTCACCGATCCCACCAGCGCCGAACTGATGATCCGCGCCGCCGGGCATCTGGTCCGCAAACACCGGCTGATCTGTGTGGTGATGCACGATCCTGATTTGGCGGCGCTGGAAAAACAGGTGCCAGCCGCGCCAGAGGATATGATCCGGGCCAATGTCGCCGCCGCCTTGCTCCGCGACCGGCGGCTGGTCATCACCCGGCTGGAGCGATTGGGGGTGGATGTGCTGGATTTGCCGCATGACCAGATTGGCACCGGGGTGCTGGATGGGTGGCTGAACCGCAAACGCCGGGGCGGGCTGTGACCGGCGCTGTCCCCATTTTTTCACCCGCCCGGTTTCGCGCCGAGCGCGAGGCGGACTGGGCCGAGTTTGCCGCTTTGCTGGCCCGGTTGGAGGGCAAATCGGCGGCGGCGCTGAGCAGCGAGGAGCTGCTGCGCCTGCCGATATTATACCGGGCCACTTTGTCGTCGCTGTCGATTGCCCGGGCGACCAGCCTGGACCGCGCGTTGCTGGAATATCTCGAAGCGCTGGCGATGCGCGGCTATTTCCTGATCTATGGCGTGCGCGAGCGGCGGCGGGACCGGATCGCCGGATTTTTCCGCCATGGCTGGCCAGCGGCGGTGCAGGCGCTGGGGCGCGAGACGCTGGTGATATTGCTGGTGTTGCTGCTGGGTCTGGCCACGGGCTGGGCGATGGTGGCCAGCAACCCCGAATTTTATTATCAATTGATGCCAGAGGCGATGGCGGGCGGGCGCGACCCGGCGGCCACTGCCGACTATCTGCGCTCCACCCTGGCGGGCGGCGGCGATGGTGACAAAAGCGGCCTGCATATTTTTGCGACATCCCTGTTCACCCACAACAGCGGGGTGGCGATATTCTGTTTTGCGCTGGGCTTTGCCTTTGGCTTGCCCACGATGATCTTGGTCTATTATCAGGGACTGATATTGGGGGCGATGATGGCGGTGTTTGCCGCCAAGGGACTGACGGTGGATTTTTCCGGATGGCTGGCCATCCACGGCACCACCGAATTATTTGCGATTGTGCTGGCGGGAGCGGCGGGACTGCGGATTGGCACGGCGGTGCTGTTTCCCGGCGAGCGCGACCGGCTGACCGCCGCCGCCCGCGCCGGGCGCAGCGCGGGGACGGCGATGATCGGGGTGATTTTGATGCTGCTGGCTGCCGGATTGCTGGAAGGATTTGGGCGGCAGATGATTGGCGATACCGGCCTGCGCTATGCGGTCGGCGGGGCGATGCTGGCACTGTGGCTGGCCTATTTCTATCGCCCGGCGCGCGGCGCCCCGGTGGGGCCGCCAGCGTCATGAGCCGCAAACGGGCCCGCGCCGTTGATGCCAAACGCCGCAGCTTCATCACGCCAGAAGGGGTGAATCTGGAGCTGGTGATCGCCAGTTCCGGCCTGCGGCTGGGCGCATTGATGCTGGACACCGCGATGATGGTGGCCGCCGGGCTGGGGTTGTTTTTCGGCCTGTTGTGGCTGGGGGTTGGGGTGTCGGGCAGCCTGGCCTATCCGCTGTGGCTGCTGGGCGCATTTGTGCTGCGCAACGGCTGGTTCATCGGCTTTGAACTGGGCCAGCGCGGGGCGACGCCGGGCAAGCGGTTGGTCGGCATTCGGGTGGTGGCGCGCGATGGCGGGCGGCTGACCGCCGACGCGGTGGTGGCCCGCAACCTGCTGCGCGAACTGGAATTGTTCCTGCCGCTGCAAATCCTGAGCACGGGCGGCGGCGACGATGGCTGGGGCACGCTGACCATCGTGGCGGGGCTGGCGTGGGCGCTGGGGCTGAGCATGTTTTTGTGGTTCAACCGCGACCGGATGCGGATGGGCGATTTGATCGCGGGCACGTGGGTGGTGATGGCCCAGCGGCCCAGATTGGCCGCCGATCTGGCCGCCGGGCCAGCCGCCGATGCAATCCAGTTTACCGAGGCAGAGCTGGCGGCTTACGGCATTTACGAACTGCAGGAATTGGAACGGATGCTGCGCACTGGCGACAAGGCGATGCTGGCCGAAATTGCCGCCACCATCGCCGCCAAAATTGGCCGGGCCGAGTGGCGCGCCGATGACCGGGCGTTTCTGGACGCCTATTACCGGGCGCTGAAGGCCCGGCTGGAGCTGAAATTGCTGTTCGGTAAGCGCCGGGCCGACAAATTTGCCGCCGATTGATCGCACCAGAAAGGGCCAGAAGATGACCGTTACCGATGCCATGGCCCGCCGCCGCTCGATCCGCGCCTTTCGCCCCGATGCGGTCGACCCCGCGGTGCTGCGCCGGGTGCTGGCCACCGCGCAGCGGGCCCCTTCGGGCGGCAATCTTCAGCCGTGGCAAGCGGTGGCGGTGACCGGCGCGCCGTGGGACGCAGTGAAGGGCGCCGTTGCCGCCCGGGTGGCAATGGGGGAGGAGGGGCGTCAGGATGAATATGCCATTTATCCCCCAGCCCTGCCTGAACCATGGCGGAGCCGCCGCCATGCGATGGGCGAGGCGATGTATGGTGCCATCGGCGTCCCGCGCGCCGACGCCATTGGCCGGATGGTGCAGTTTGCCGCCAACTTCACCGGATTTGGTGCGCCGGTGATGCTGTTTATCCACTGCAACCGGATCATGGGGCCACCGCAATGGGCCGATATGGGGATTTGGCTGCAATCGGTGATGCTGTTGCTGACCGAGGCGGGGCTGGACTGCTGCCCGCAGGAGGCATGGTCGGTCTATGGTCCCACGGTGCGCGCCGGGCTGGGGGTGGGGGATGAGCAGATATTATATTGCGGCCTTGCCATCGGCCATGGCGACCATGATAATCCGGTCAACCAATGGCCGGTGCCGCGCGCGCCGGTGGATGACGCGATTGTCTGGCAAGGATTTGACGCATGACGATGACCCACCGCATGGCCGCGCTGGCCCTGCTTGCCGCCGCCACCCTGGCCGCTTGCACCCCGGCACCGGCACCGGCACCGCCGCCAACGCCAATGCCGCCGCCCAGCGCCGCTGTGCTGCCGCCAGCGCGGCCCCCAGCACCGCCAGC
>DAIUBZ010000110.1:0-6028 GCA_036846445.1 Sphingopyxis sp.
CTGGATTTGGGCGATGCTGCCCTGCTGGCCCGGTATCAGCGCTGGCGCGGGCTGGACAATATGCTGGTGGCGCTGGCCACCGATGGGCTGACCCGGCTGTTCGGCCTGCCCGGCGCATTGCCGTCAGCGGCGCGCCGGGCCGGGCTGGCGGCGGTGCAGCGGCTGCCGGTCGCCAAGAATTTCTTCATGGCCCAGGCGCGGGGCGAGGCGGGCGACCTGCCCCGGTTGCTGGCAGGAACCGCGATCTAAACCCTAGTGGATTGACTCCGACATTCCGTCCCCGGAATATCGGCCCAATCCACCAGCTATCTCATTCTTATGGTTCAACTTGTTGCAACGAAAGGCCCGGCTAAAGCCGGACTCTTCCGTTGCAGTTGAACCACTAGAGCGCTCGATCTGGCTGAACCAGATCGAGCGCTCTAGCACCTTGCGATGCCGCGATTTTCGAGCTGTCAGATGATGCCATCTGACTGGAAATCGCTTTAGAACGGTGAGACAATCTCGGCCAGTTGCTGGCCCCAGCGGGCTTGCTGGGCGCTCGACAAATGGCCGCGCCCGCCATAGCTCATCCTGAGTTCCGCGATCCGGTCGTGGGGCAGGCTGTTGTCGGCCACCACGTCATGCGGCTGGGCCAGCCCCATCACAATCAATTCGCGCAGTTCATTGTTCACCCGCATTTCCTGGCTGCCGCGCACGACCATCGTGCCATTGGGCAGCACTTGCGTCACCACCGCGGCCAAGGTCATGCTGATGCTTTCCTGCCGCTTGATCGTGCCATTGCCGGTCATGCCGGATTTGCTGGCCATGCCAACCAGATTGTTGGTGTCGAGGCCCAGCAGGCCGCCCACCAGTTTTTCCAGCCCGAACAGCCCGGAAAAACCGCCACTATTATTGCCCTGACGCTGGCGCTGGGTGCTGTTGTTCAGCGCCGCCTGATCGTCCACCGTCACCCGGATGGTCAGCAAATCGCCGACATTGCGCGCGCGGCGGTCGGCAAACAGCCCGCCGCCCGCCTGATACAGCGATCCGGTGCTCGCCGCTGCTGCGCCCGCTGGAACTGCCGCCACGGCATAAGGCGATGGCGGAGCCGCCACCGGCGCCATCGGTGACAATTCGGGCAATTTGCCAATCTGGCCAACCTCGCGCGCCATGCCGCAGCCAGCAAGGGTGGCCGCAGCGGCAGCACATAGCGCGATTTGGGAAATATGGGTCATTTTGCGTCCTTTTTCAGTCAGGGTGAAATTGCAATATCGTCAAAGCGGCGTGACTTCGCCGGGCGCTGTCACGGTGGCGGCCAGCGATCGGTTGGTCGGCCCGACAAGCACGCGCACCCGGCTGCCCACTGCGCCGCCGGTCAAGGCCCGCCCGGGCAAGCGAATGACAAAGCCCGCGTCGCGGATGATGATGGTGACCGCGCCGCCGCGCACCACCGCTTCGGCGGGAGCGACGTTGGGTGCGGATTGCGTGGGACTGGCCAGCGCCAGGGCCAGTGCGAGAGTGTTTGCGCCCATGGTCATCACCGGATTTGGTTGGTGGCGGACAGCATATCGTCAACGGTCCGCACCACCCGGCTGTTCATTTCATAGGCGCGCTGGGCGGCGATCAGCGCGGTGATTTCCGCCACCGGGTTCACATTGGCGGTTTCCAGAAATCCCTGCATCAATGTCCCCAACCCCGGCTCGCCCGGCGTGGCGACCAGCGCCGCGCCCGATGCGGCGGTTTCGGCAAACAGATTGTCGCCCAGCGCCTCCAGCCCGGCCTCATTGACGAAGCCGGCCAGTTCAATCTGGCCAATTGTCTGGGGCGCAGGGTCTTCGGCCAGCCGCACCTGCACCAGCCCGCTGGCGGAAATGCTGACATCGACGGCCGCTGGCGGCACGGCAATTCCGGGCAGGACGCGCAGGCCGGTTGCCGTGACCAATTCGCCCTGATCCGACAGTTGCAGCGCGCCGTCGCGGGTATAGCCCGTGCCCCCGGACGGCAGTTCCACCTGAAAATAGCCGCGCCCCTGAATCGCCAGATCGGTGCGGTTGTCGGTCTGGGTCAGCGCGCCCTGGGTGGTGATCCGGTACACGCCGCCGGTTTTCACCCCGGCACCGATTTGCACCCCGGCGGGGCGGCGCGCCTCGCCCGTGCCGGTCGCGGCGCCGGGCCGTTCGACCATCTGGTATAAGAGGTCGGAAAAGGCCGCGCGCTGGCGTTTGAAGCCAGTGCTGTTCATATTGGCAATATTGTTGGCAATCACATCAACATTGGTCTGCTGCGCCAACATTCCGGTGGCGGCGATGGACAGGCTGCGCATGGGCATTGCTCCTTGAACAAAAAATCAGTTGAAACGGGATAGGCGGTCGATGGTCCGTCCACGCAATTCGCCAAGGTCGCTGAGCGCCTGGGTGCCGGCCTGATACCGGCGCAGCACATCGATCATCCGGGTGGTTTCGGCCACCGCATTGACGTTTGATCCAATCAGCGCGCCGCTGGTCAGCCAATTGCCGGCCGCCGGGGCCAGTTCGCTGGCGGCGCGATAGGCGCCATCGCCCAGCGGGGTCAGTACCGCCGCCGGCTCGGCGCGCTGAAGCTGAATCTGCCCCAGCGCGCCGCCGGGACCATTGACCGTGCCGTCGGCGGCGATGGTCAATGCGGCGCGGGCGTCGGCGGGCACCCGGATCGGCTGGCCGTCGCGCCCGGCCACCACCCGGCCCGACGCCGCCACCAGCACACCATCACCGCGCAGGCTGAGCGCCCCGGCGCGGGTCAGGGCCACGCCCGCCCCCTCCCCAGCCGCATCCTCCGCCCCGTCAATCAGCGCGATGAATATATTCTCCACCGGGGCAACGTCCAGCGGATTGCCGGTGGTGGTCAGCGGACCAGCGGTGATATCGTGGCGGCTGGCCCGGTCGATCACAAAGCGGCTGGTATCGCCGCCCGGCAACCCCGGCGTGCCCGCCCCCACCAGCAATTCCGAAAATTCGGCCCGTTCCCGCAGGAAACCGGTGCTGTTCATATTGGCGATATTGTTGGCGGTGATATCCATCCGCCGCCGCAGCGTCTGTTCATGCTGAACCATCAGATATTGGGCGACATCCATCGGCAGGCCTTTCGCTGGCGGTGGGCGGCTGGCTGGCGGATGATTTTTCCGCCACTCGCGCCGCCCCACCGGCTCCTCCCCCCTATAATAGGACCATTCTCCGGCCCGGCGGCATCGCTTGGCGCAGCACCAACCTCCAAGGGGCCAAGCCAATGGCAAAACCACCCGCCGCCAAAGCAGCACCGGCAACCGGCGATGACAGCGCCGCGCCGCCGCCCAAATCGCGGCGCAAATTGCTGATGATCGTGGCGGCGGTGCTGGTGGTCGCGGCGGGCGGCGGCGCGGCGGCAATGTGGCTGATGCCGGGGGCGAAGCCGGCGGCAACAGCGGGCACCACCGCCGCCGCCGCCAGCGCCAAGGCCGCCGAGCCGGTGGCGGGGCGGCTGGTCGATGTGCCGCCGATGCTGATCAACATCCGCACCAATGGCCGCGCGCCGCAGTTCATGAAACTGCATTTCATGCTGGTGGGCAAACAGGCCGACAGTGTCGAGCCGATCAAGGCGGCAATCCCGGCGGTGATCGACCGGTTTCAGCCGCTGCTGCGCGAATTGCGGGCTGAGGATCTGGAGGGGTCAACCGGCATTTACCGGGTGAAGGAGGAATTGCTGATCCGGGCCGATGCCGCGATTGGCGGCGACCACATCGACGATGTGCTGATTCAGGAAATGCTGATCCAATGACCACCACCGAGCCACCCGCCATTTCTGCGGCAGCCAAAGCGGCGGCGCGCGCGACCGCGCGGGCGGCCGCGCGCGCGGCGGGCGACGGGCTGCGCGCCCTGATTGAAACGCCCGAGGTGCGGCACGAGCGGATGCCGATGCTGGAGGTGGTGTGCGAGCGGATGATCCGGGCGCTGGCGTCCAGTGTGCGGGCGCTGGTCGCGGAAACCGTCGATATTCAATTGCTCAGCACCGCCAGCCAGCGCTTTGGGGATGAAATCGACGCGCTGTCCATCCCCGCCATGATCGGCGTGGTGCGGCTGGACCCATGGCACAGCTATGGCCTGATCAGCGCCGACCGCAATCTGGTCTATGCGGTGGTTGATGCCTTGCTGGGCGGCAAGCGGGCAGCGGCGGCGGTGCCGGATCTGCCCGCCGACCGGGCCTATTCGGCGATTGAGGTGCGGCTGGTCCAGCGGGTGCTGGCGCTGGTGCTCACTGAGTTCAGCGCGGCAATGGCGCGGATTGTGCCGGTCACGGCCAAGCTGGAGCGGATGGAGGCCAACCCGCGCTTTGCCGCCATTGCCAGCCCCGGCAATGCGGTGGTCGCACTGCGCTTTGCCATGGCGTTTGACGGGTGCGGCGGCGAATTTTCGCTCATTTTCCCTTATGCCTCGCTGGAACCGGCCCGGCAGGCGCTGGGCCAGAGCTTCATGGGCGAGGAAGACAGCGGTGCCAGCCTGTGGAGCCGCCATCTGGCGCAGGAAATCCGGGCGATGCAAGTGCCTGTCGATGTCTTGCTGGGCACCACCAGCATGGCGCTGGGCACCGCCCGCGCGCTGTGCCCCGGCGACCAGATCCGGCTGGACAGCGCCGCCGATGCGCCATTGGTGCTGCGGTGCCGGGGCCAGCGGCTGGCCCATGTCCGCCCCGGCCAGGCGGCAGGCCGGGTTGCGGTGAGTTTAAGCGAGGCCATCGGCCCGTCCGACCAGCATGGCCACAGCGACGAAATCCACGAAGGGAGCCTGACATGAGCGTAGCAATGACCATCAATTTGGTGACGATATTCCTGTGTCTGGCGGTGCTGGTGCAAAGCCTGAGGATGATGCGCGCGCTGCAAGCGGTGCGCGCGCCCGATTTTGCCGCGATGATCGCCGGGCTGGATCAGGCGGCGGGCCAGGCCGGGCTGGTGCTGGCCGGACTGCGCAGCGTGTTGGCGGGCGATGTGGCGGTGGCGGCGACCAAATTGGAAACCGCCGCCGCGCTGCGCGATGAGCTGACCATGCTGATTGACCTTGCCGAGGCCCGGGCGGAGCGATTGGTCGCCGCATCAGCACCCCCCGCTGGGGCCTGCGCCGAACCGCGCCCACGCTATGCGGGGCGGCCATGATCGCCCGGCCCACAGGATTGCTGGCGCTGCTGGCCGGGGCCAGTCTGGCCGCCGCTGCCGCCAGCGCGATCAGCGCCAACGCCCAAAGTGCGCCGACCGCCAGCGCCAAGGGGGCCAGCAAAGCCAGCCCGCCCGGTCCGCTCGGCAGCCGGATTCAGGCCGATCTGGCCGCCCAGCGGGCCGCCGATGCCAAGCGCGCCGAAAATCTGGCGCTGCGCGAGGCGGCGCTGGCGGCGCTGGCCAAACGGCTGGAAGCTGGCGCGCCGCCGCCCGCGCCCACGCCGCCCGCCGACTCCGACGCTGCTTCGCCGCTGACCGCCGAGGACCGCCATGCCCGGCTGGCCCGGGTGTTTCAGGCGATGAAGCCCGCGCGGGCCGCCCCCGTGTTCAGCCAATTGTCACCCGAGGTGCAAACCGCCGTTGCCCGCCAGATGCGCGAGCGCGCGCTGGCCGCGATCATGCAGGCGATGGAGCCGGACCCGGCAGCCCGGCTGGGCATGGCGCTGGCCAAGGGCCATGGCCCCGCGCCCACCCCCGCCGCCGCCGCCCGCAAAAATGGGGCGGCCAATCAGCCCAAGTGACAAAATCACTGGGCCGAACCCCTGAAAAAACGGCAAATCATCCCCATATGTCATTAGTCCTGATAACAATGTGGATGAGAGGATTTTGCCCATGGCCGCTGCGCCGAACCCATCTGCGGGGGTGATTGCCGCCCTGCAAACCAGCCTGGCGGATTGCTACGCGCTGTATATCAAGACCAAGAATTTTCACTGGCACGTCACGGGCCGCCGGTTCCGCGACCTGCATTTGCTGTTTGATGAACATGCGGCCCAGATTTTGCTGATGGCCGACCCGCTGGCGGAGCGGGCCCGCAAGCTGGAGGGGCGGGCG
>DAIUBZ010000111.1:0-6019 GCA_036846445.1 Sphingopyxis sp.
CGCAGATCGGGGGCGATGATATGCCAGTCGTGGCGAAGCTGCGCGGCCACCCAATCCCAGCTCCGGCCATGGTCGCGCCCGCCGTGCACCAGAATCAGCGGCGGCGCGCCCGCATTGCCCCAGTCCGAGTAATGCAGCCGCAGCCGCTGCGAGATGAAATGGTGCGATGTGGGGCCGAACAGGGTCATGACCGCCCCATGCCGCCTGGCGGCAGGGTCCGTCAACTGGTCAGGCTGGTCGCCGACCGTCCGGCCAGCGCCGCCCCCGCCAGCGGCAACAGCACGGCCAGCGCCATCAGCCACAGCGGTTCCGCCATGGTGGCGGCGCGATAGAGCGATGCCCCCATGACGCAGCCGCCCACCAGCCACGCGAGCGCCATGCTGTTGGCAATCCGGGCCACCAGCCAGCCGCCGGCGAAGCTGCCACCAAACCAGCCCAGGCACAGGGCAACCGTGGCCCCCGCCGGGATCAGCACCTCGTCGGACGCCGGGTCAAACATGTCCGGAAACAATTGGTTGCCGACCAGTTGCGCCAGCCAGATGAGGGCAAAGGCCAGCAGGGTCGCCGCAATGCTGCCCAAAATAGCGCGGCCGGTGGTTCCGTTCATACTCTGCCCCAAAAATCGCCGCGCACGCGGCTGCAACCCGGCGGTGTCTCCTCGCCATGGCCCGCAATTAGGCCATGAATGCCAAAATCCCGTTAACCGCGCGCGGTCTTACCGCGCCGCCGGGGTGTCCACCGCGACAAATTGGGTGCTGACCAGCGGTCCGTCGCACAGATCGGCGATGGCGCGGGCCACGACGGCGGGCTCTTTCAGCCGGGCCGGGTCCTCACCGGGGAAAGCCCGGGCGCGCATCTGGGTGCGGGTTGCCCCCGGATCAACAATGGCGGTACGGACCTCGCTGATATTGGCCATTTCCGCGCCATAGCTGCGCACCAACACCTCAAGCGCTGCCTTTGACGCGCCATATGCGCCCCAATAGGCGCGCGGCGCGCGGGCGACACTGGAGGTCAGCGCGATCAATCGCCCGGCGTCGGCCCGGCGCAGCAGCGGGTCGAAATTGGCAATCAGCGCCTGACTGGCCACCAGATTGAGGGTGAGCAGCCGGTTGAACTCCTTGCCATCAATCGCCGCCACCGGGGTCAGCGTGCCCAGGGTCGCCGCATTCATGACCAATATATCCACCTTGCCCCAGCGTTCCGCCAAAGCCCCTGCCAGCCGGGCAATGCTGTCACCCTCGGCCAGGTCCATCGGTGCGATGGTGGCGGTGCCGCCCATGCTGTGGATTTGCTCCTCCACCGCCTCCAGCCCGCCCGCAGTCCGCGCGGTCAGGACGACATGGGCGCCGCGCGCCGCCAATTCGGTGGCTGTCGCCGCACCAATGCCCCGGCTGGCGCCGGTGATGACGGCAATGCGTCCGGCCAATTGCTTCGTCATATCACCCGTCATCACGCCACCCGTTCATCCAGCAAGGCAAATTGGTCCGCCGGATTGGCCTCATCATGGTCGGTCAGCGGGGTGGGATAATCGCCGGTGAAACAGGCATCACAATAGCGCGGCTGGCTGCCATCCCGTCCCGGCTCACCCAGCGCCTTATACAGTCCGTCGATCGACAGAAATGCCAGGCTGTCGGCGTTGATGAAATTGCCCATCTGGCCGATGCTCATCTGCGCGGCCAACAATTTGGCGCGTTCGGGCGTATCCACCCCGTAAAAACAACTGTGCGATGTCGGCGGGCTGGCGATCCGCATATGGACCTCGCGCGCGCCCGCCTCGCGCATCATCTGGACGATTTTCAGGCTGGTGGTGCCGCGCACGATGCTGTCGTCCACCAATATCACCCGCTGGCCCGCGATCAGCGCCCGGTTGGCATTGTGTTTCAGCTTCACGCCCAAATGCCGGACCTTGTCGCCCGGCTGGATGAAGGTCCGCCCGACATAATGGCTGCGAATAATGCCCAGTTCAAACGGGATGCCCGACGCCTGGGCATAGCCGATGGCCGCCGGGGTGCCACTGTCGGGCACGGGGATCACCAGATCGGCCTCCACCGGGCTTTCCAGCGCGAGCTGAGCGCCAATCGCTTTGCGCACCGAATAGACGCTGGTGCCATCTGCGATGGAGTCGGGGCGCGAGAAATACACATATTCAAACACACAGGGCCGGGGCCGCTGCGGCGGGAAGGGGCGCAGCGAGGTCAATTG
Organism: Sphingopyxis sp.; assembly: GCA_036846445.1. GTDB lineage: Bacteria > Pseudomonadota > Alphaproteobacteria > Sphingomonadales > Sphingomonadaceae > Sphingopyxis. The sequence continues at coordinate 2,203 of DAIUBZ010000111.1, forward strand.
GCCATCGCGCACAATCACCAATTCCCCCGGCTCCACCGACCGGATGAACTCCGCCCCGACCACGTCCAGCGCCACCGTCTCGGACGCCATGATGATCGCATCATTCAGCCGCCCGATCACCAGCGGACGGACGCCCAGCGGGTCGCGGCAGCCGATCATCCCCTCCGCCGTCATGCAGATTAGCGAATAAGCGCCCTCCACCTGGCGCAGCGCATCGATGAATCGATCGAGCAGCGTGCGATAACCCGATGTGGCAACCAGATGGATGATCACCTCGGTGTCGCTGGTGGATTGAAAAATCGACCCGCGCCGGACCAGTTGTTTTTTCAGCGCCAGTGCGTTGGAGATATTGCCATTGTGGGCCACGGCAAAGCCGCCGCTGGCCAGTTCGGCGAACAGCGGCTGAACATTGCGGAGCGCAGTTTCGCCGGTGGTCGAATAGCGGACATGGCCAATCGCCGCGCTGCCCGCCAGTTGGCGCATGATCTCGCTGGAATCGAAATTGCCCGCGACATGGCCCATCGCCCGGTGGGTGTGGAACTCCTTGCCGTCAAAGGCGGTGATGCCCGCCGCTTCTTGCCCGCGATGTTGCAGGGCGTGAAGCCCCAGCGCGGTGACCGCCGCCGCCGTATCGGCGCCCAATATGCCAAATACCCCGCATTCCTCGCGCAGTTTGTCATCATCAAAGGGATGAGTGGTCAGCATCGGCCGGGCGGCTCCTTGGACATGGTGCGGCGCTTGCCTGCCCCTTAATCAGCCAGCGCCCGTTTGTCGCCCCTTTTGTCAGCCGCAAAAAAAGCTAGGCGCAGGCCGGACCCGGGCGTAAATGGCTTGCCATGAGCAGCATTGAAACCACCGCCGCGCTAACCCCGCGCTTCGACGCCAATGGGCTGGTCACCGCCGTGGTGACGGACGCGGCGACCGGGGATGTGCTGATGGTCGCGCACATGAATGCGGCCGCGCTGGCCGCCACCATGGCCAGCGGCGAGGTGCATTTCTGGTCACGATCACGCCAGAAACTCTGGAAAAAAGGCGAAACCAGCGGCAATGTCCTGACGCTTGTCGAAATGCGGGTGGATTGCGATCAGGATGCGCTGTGGGTCAAGGCGCGGCCCGCCGGTCCGGTTTGTCACACCGGCGCGGCGGCCTGTTTTTACCGCCGGGTGACCGCGGACGGCCAATTGGTGCGGGATTAGCCAGCAATGCGGGTTGCAAGCTGGTGGGGATTTGCAATGCTGGTGCTATTGGCCGGGTGCGGTTCGGGTGACGCGCCGGGTCAGCGCAGCGATCTGCCGCCAAGCGACAATATGCTGGAACAGGCGGCCCGGGACCGCGGGTTGGTGGCGGCCCCGGCGGCCAGCGCGGTCGGCAGTTTTGTCCGCAGCCATGAGCTTGGCACCGACGCGCTGTGCATTGCCCCAGCCGGCGGCGGCCTGCGGTTCAGCCTGCACGCCGCCTTTGGCCCCGGCCTTGGCTGCGCCGCCAGCGGCACCGTTGCGGCGCGCGGCGACGGCTGGGTGATGCAGGTGGACGGCGCGCCCGGCTGTGCCATTGCCGCGCGCGAAATTGACGACAATTGGCTGATTGCCGGGGCGGTGCCCGAAGGCTGCGCCAGCGTTTGCCCCGGGCGGGCCACGCTGGCGGGGCTGAGTTTTCCGCGCAGCGGGTGGGGCGAGGCGGAGGCCCGTGCGGCCCGGATCCCTGCGCCGGGCGGCGGTGACGGGCCGGGGTGCGGCGCGGCACCGGGCTGACCACAGGGTATTGACGTTCACGTCAACGTAAATTAGCTTATCCAGCATGAACAATGATTTCGGCAACTCCCACATCGCCACCCCGGACCATTTGGGCCGCGATCAATATAGCATCACCGATTTGTCGGATGAATTTGGTGTCACCGCCCGGGCGCTGCGCTTTTACGAGGATGAGGGGCTGATTCAGCCATCGCGGCGCGGCTTGGCCCGGATTTATTCGGCGCGCGACCGCGCGCGGCTGGCGTGGATTTTGCGCGGCAAACGGGTGGGGTTCAGCCTGCACGACATTCGCGAGATGATCGACCTCTATGACATTGGCGATGACCGCAAAACCCAGCGGCAGGTCACGATCGAAAAATGCCGGGCGCGCGTCACCCAATTGGTGCGCCAGCGCGACGATATCGACAGCGCCATCGCCGAATTGGACCGATTTATCGAGACCGTGGCGCAGGCCGACGCGGAATTGACCATCTAACCGGCCTATAATGGCCAGACGAACCGACCATAAGGACTCTCCCCATGCCGATTTACAAAGCCCCGGTCAAAGACACATTGTTCATCCTCAATCAGGTGATGGAGGTCCAGAAATATAACAATCTCCCCGGCTTTGCCGACGCCAGCCCCGAATTGGTCGAGGCCGTGCTGACCGAGGCGGGCCGCTTTTGCGAGGAGGTGCTGTTCCCGCTCAACCAGTCGGGTGACAAGGAAGGCTGCACCCGCCATGCCGATGGCAGCGTGACGACGCCGAGCGGCTTCCCCGCCGCCTACCGCGCCTATTGCGAAGGCGGGTGGACCACGCTCACGATGCCCACCGCCTTTGGCGGGCAAGGCCTGCCGCACATTGTCGGCTTTCCGGTCGAGGAATATCGCATGGCCGCCAATCAGGCCTTTGCCATGTATCCGGGCCTGACGCAGGCGGCGGTCGCGTCGCTGCTGGTCAAAGGCTCGCCGGAGCAGCAGGAAAAATATGTCCCCAAAATGATCTCCGGCGAATGGGGCGGGACGATGAACCTAACAGAGCCGCATTGCGGGACCGATCTGGGCCTGATTCGCACCCGGGCCGTGCCCAATGGTGACGGCAGCTATGCGATCAGCGGGACCAAGATTTTCATCTCGTCGGGCGAACACGACCTGACCGACAATATCATCCACCTGGTGCTGGCCAAAACCCCCGGCGCGCCCGACACTGTCAAGGGTATCAGCCTGTTTCTGGTGCCGAAATTTCTGGTCGGTGACGATGGTGCGCTGGGTGCGCGCAACACGCTGGCGTGCGGCTCGATTGAGCATAAAATGGGCATTCGCGCCAACGCCACCTGTGTGATGAACTATGACGGCGCGACCGGATATCTGGTGGGCGAGGAGAATAAGGGGCTGGCGGCGATGTTCATCATGATGAACGCGGCGCGGCTGGGCGTGGGGATTCAGGGGCTGGCGCAGGCCGACATCGCGTTCCAGAACGCCGTGGCATATGCGCAGGACCGGCGGCAGGGCCGGGCGCTCACTGGCCCCGCAGAACCAGACCAGCCCGCCGACAGCCTGTTTGTGCATCCCGATGTGCGGCGGATGCTGATGGACGCCAAGGCGCTGACCGAGGGGCTGCGCGCCCTGTGTCTGTGGGGGGCGCTGCAAGTCGATCTGGCCGACCATGCGCCGGACGAGGCCGACCGGCAGCGCGCCGACGATCTGGTCAGCCTGCTCACCCCCGTTATCAAGGGCTTTGGCACCGACAAAGGCTATGAGGTCGCCACCAACGCGCAGCAGGTGTTCGGCGGCCATGGCTATATCGAGGAATGGGGCATGAGCCAATATGTCCGCGATGCCCGGATTGCGATGATTTACGAGGGCGCAAATGGGGTGCAGGCCATGGATTTGGTGGGCCGCAAGCTCGCGCAAAATGGCGGGCGCGCCATTCAGGCGCTGTTTGCGACGATCGACCAGGAGTGCGCCGATGCCAAGGCTCAACCGGTGCTTGCCGACATGGCCGCCCGGCTGGAGAAGGCCAATGGCGAGCTGAAAGCCGCAACCATGTGGTTCATGCAGCATGGCATGGCCAACCCCAATGAAAT
>DAIUBZ010000112.1:0-6001 GCA_036846445.1 Sphingopyxis sp.
GGATTACCGGCTGCGGATTTTCACACCCCGGGCCGAACTGCCCTTTGCCGGGCATCCGACCCTGGGCAGCGCCCATGCGGTGCTGACCGCCGGGATCGCGGATGCTCATCATGGCCGGTTGGTTCAACAATGTGCCGCTGGGATGATCGAACTGGCTGTGGACGGTGCGGACCTGTCGCTGACGATGCCGCCTGCCGCCATCACCGCCGCGCCGCAGCCGGACCGGCTGGCGGCGGCATTGCCGGTCGCGTTGGTGGGCGATACCGCCGTGGTGGATGTCGGGCCGCGCTGGGTGATCGCGCAGGCGGCGGATGCCGCGGCGCTGGCCGCGATGACGCCGGATCTGGCGGCTCTGGCGGCCTATGACCGGGTCAATCGCACCACTGGCTTGACGATCTTTGCCGGGACCGGTGACGGCGGCGATATTGTGGTGCGGTCATTTGCCCCCGCCGACGGAATTGCCGAGGATCCGGTCTGCGGCAGCGGCAATGGCGCGGTGGCGGCCTTTCGCCTGTCCAGCGGCGCGTTGACGGTCGGCGATGCCTATATTGCCCATCAGGGTGCGGCGGTGGGCCGCGCGGGGCGGGTCGCCGTGCGCGTGGGCGCGGACGCCATCCACATCGGCGGCCGATGCGCCACGATTATCACCGGCACCGTGCACCTGTGACCGCGCCAACATAAAAACGGCCCCGGCAACATCTGCTGCCGGGGCCGGTGTTGCGGGCAAGGCGCGGCGCTTAGCCTTCGCGGGCGGCGTCGGCGGCTTCTTGTTCGGCGGCGGCGGCTGCCGCTTCTTCTTCCAGTTCCAGCGCGCTGGCGGCGGCTTCGGCCTGGTCGGTTTCAAACATCGCCTGAATCACGTCCACGCCCTGCGTTTGCAGTTCGGCTTCCTCGGGCGAACGGGCGACGTTGACCGACACCATCACCGCCACTTCGGGGTGCAGCTTCACCTTCACCTCAGTGAGGCCCAGCGCCTTGATCGGGCGGTCAAGGTCGATCATCGCCTTGGTCACCAGACCGGGGTGATCGGCGGCCAGCGCGTCGACAATGTCGCGCACCGCGACCGAGCCATAAAGCTGGCCAGTGCTGGATGCCGAGCGGATCAGCACCACCTGTTTGCCGTCGATGTCCCCGGCGCGGCCTTGGGCCACATCGCGGCGCTTGGCATTTTCCGCCTCGATCACCGCGCGGTTGGCCTCGAACAATTTGCGGTTCGCGGCGTTGGCGCGCAGCGCCTTGTTGTTGGGCAACAGATAGTTGCGGGCAAAGCCGGTTTTCACGGTGACAACATCACCGATGCCGCCCAGTTTCTCGATGCGTTCGAGCAGAATGATTTCCATCGTCCCGGCCCTCCTTATTTCACAAGATAGGGCAGCAGGCCCAGTTGGCGGGCGCGCTTGATCGCGCGGGCCAGTTCACGCTGTTTCAGCCCGCTGACCGCGGTGATGCGCGATGGGACAATCTTGCCGCGTTCGGACAGATAGCCGGTGAGCAGCCGAACGTCCTTGTAATCGATCACGGGCGCATTCTTGCCCTGAAACGGACAGGTTTTGCGGCGGCGAAAAAATGGGCGTGCCATATGTTCTGGTTCCTTCCTTATTCGCCGTCGCGGTCGCGGCCACGGGTGGGGCGGCGTTCCTGCTTGCGCATCATGACCGACGGGCCATCCTCCAGCTTGTCCACGCGCACCGTCATCCAGCGGATGATATCTTCGCTGATCGCGGCCTGGCGCTCCAGTTCGGCGACGGCGGGGCCGGGGGCCTCGATCGCCAGCATGACATAATGGCCCTTGCGGCTTTTTTCGATTTTATAGGCGAGTTGCTTCAGGCCCCAGGTCTCGGTGCGGTGCACCTTGCCCGAAAAATCATTGATGACGACATTGGTGGCGGTTTCCGCCAGCGCATCGACCTGTGACTGTGACAGATCCTGACGCGCGATAAACACATGCTCGTAGAACGGCATGGCACGCTTCCTAACATTTTTGGCCGATCGCTGACATGCGCGCCGATCGCGCTGCCCCTCCGGCTGACGAGTTTCACCGATGATATTTTCCGGCAAGCTGCGCGCCTTACAGCTTTCGGCGATGAAATCAAGCCCCGGTGCGGTTTGCCAAGGCCACCAGCAGGCTGTGCGCCACGGTGGTCAGGCTGTCGTCGCGCGCGCCCAGCACCACCAACCGGTCGCCCGCGCCGGCGGCGGCCAGCATGGCGGCGGCGCAATCGGCGCGGGCGGGCAGATGCACCGCCGCCGGTCCCACGAGCGCGGCCAGCCCGGCGCTGCCCAGCCCGCTGCGGTCCACGGTGCCGCCATAATAGGCCGGATCGCACACCCATAGCCGGTCATCGGCGCGCATCCCGGCGGCAAAGCTGGCGGCCAGTTCGCGGCCCATCTGGCGCAGCGGGCCATAGCCATGGGGTTGGAACAACAACAGCGCCCGGCCGGGCAATTCCGCCAGCGCCGCCAGCGTCGCCGCCATCTTGTCGGGATTGTGGGCAAAATCGTCAATCACCGTCACCCCGGCGGCGGTGCCGATCACCTCGAACCGGCGGGCCAGCCCGGCAAATTGGCTGAGCGCCGCCGCGCCGTCAGCCAGCGGCACCCCGGCCAGCACCGCCGCGCCCAGCGCCGCCAGCGCGTTCCCCACATTGTGCCGTCCCGGCATGGCCAGCGTGACCGCCGCCGCGCGCCCGCCATGGTGGACGGTGAAGCGGCTGCCACTGCCGGTGGGTTGATAGTCGCTGGCGCGGATATCGGCGTGGTCCGCAAAGCCAAAGCGCAGCAACCCGGGCCCCGTTAGCGCGGCGCTTTCGGGATCGTCGGCATTGACCATCGCCGCGCCCGCGCGCGCGGCAAAGCCGCCGAACAGGGCGTGGAGTTCGCTTAAGCTTTTGTGATCCAGGCTGATGTTGGTGACCACGGCAATGGCGGCGGTGTAGAGGGCGATGGAGCCATCGCTTTCGTCCACCTCGCTGATGTGGCAATCGGGGCCGCCGATCAGCGCGCTGGCATAGGGGTTGGCGGCGGTGGCAAAATTGCGCATCACCGCGCCGTTCATCACCGTGGGGGCGTGGCCCGCGCGGTGCATGATCCACGCGATCATGCCGGTGACGGTCGATTTGCCGCTGGTGCCGCCCACGCCAATGCTGGTCGGCGCGGCGTTGAACAGGGCGGCGTTCAGCTCCGCCCGGGTCTGACGCGGCAGATTGAGCGCGATGGCGCGGGCCATGTCGGGCACGCTGGCCTCGACCGCCGCCGACGCGATGAAAATCTGGCCCGCCGCCACCCCGCTGCCGTCCTGGGGGTGAAGGGCAATGCCCTGATCGGCCAGCCAGGCGAATTTGGCTGGTTCCGTCCCGCCAATCCGGCCCTGATCCCGGCCCCGGTCCGACCCCGACACCAGCGCGCCGCGCGCCCGGGCGATCAGCGCCAGCGGCAGCATGCCCGACCCGCCGATGCCACAGAAAAAATAATGGTCTTGCTCGTCCATCGCCGGGCGATATGGAATGGCGGACGGATTGGCAAGCGGGGGAACGTCAGATGCGGATTGCTGTGGTGGCCCCGGCCCGACCGATCACCGCCGACGATGCCGATGCCGTGACCGCGCTGGCGCGGCTCAGCCATCCGGGGGTGGAATTGTGGTTTGATCCGCAATGTTTCGCCGTCCACGGCCATTTTGCCGGGGATGATGCGGCGCGGCTGGCGGCGCTGGTTGCGGCGGCGAACCGGGCGGATATTGACGCGGTCTGGCTGGCGCGCGGCGGTTATGGCGGCTGCCGGATTGCGGGCGATGTGGTGGCGGCGATGGGCCCGGAGGCGCTCCGCAAAAGCTGGCTCGGATATTCCGATGCGGGCTATTTGCTGGCCGCCCTTTACCGCGACGGCGCGGACCATCTGGCCCACGGGCCGATGGTGGCCGATCACCGGCGGGACGGCGGCGCGGCGGCGGTTGGCCGGGCGCTCGACTGGCTGGTCGCGCGCGATCCGGCGGCGGTGGAGGGCGGGCTGATGCCGGGACAGCGGGTGGCGGCGTTCAATCTGGTCACGCTGGCGATGCTGATGGGCACCCCGCTGGAGCCGGATTTGGCCGGGCATGTCGTGCTGGTGGAGGAGGTGGGCGAGCATCTTTATGCCGTCGACCGGGCGTTGTTTCATGTGACCGCAGCGCTGGCCGCGCGCGGGGCGGCGGGGCTGCGGCTGGGCCGGGTCAGCGAAGTGCCCGGCAATGACGTGGACTTTGGCATCACCCCCGCCGCGATGGCCAGGCATTGGTGCGGCCGCCACGGCCTTGCGTGGCTGGGCGCGGCGGACATCGGCCATGACGGCGCGAACCGGGTGGTGCCCTTTGGCTTGCATCCGGGCTGAACCGGCCATAGGCGGGGGCCAGAATAGACAGGGGAGACAGCACCGCAATGCGCGCCATGATTTTTCCGGGGCAGGGCAGCCAGAATGTCGGCATGGGCCGCGAACTGGCCGCCGCATCGCCCCACGCCCGCGCGGTGTTTGCCGAGGTGGACGACGCGCTGGACCAGCATCTTTTTCGGCTGATGACCGAAGGGCCAGCCGAGGCATTGACCCTCACTGAAAATGCCCAGCCCGCGATCATGGCCCATGCGCTTGCCGTGCTGCGGGTGCTGGAGCATGAGGGCGGGGTGCGATTGGCCGCCAGCGCCGCCTTTGTCGCCGGGCACAGTCTGGGCGAATATAGCGCGCTGTGCGCGGCGGGCAGTTTTGATCTGGCCACCACCGCCCGGCTGTTGAAATTGCGCGGGCGGGCGATGCAGGCGGCGGTGCCGGTGGGGGTGGGGGCGATGGCGGCGCTGCTGGGCCGTGACATTGCCGCGGCCCAGGCGCTGGCCGACGCGGCGGCGGCGGGCGAGGTGTGCACCATCGCCAATGACAATGACCCCGGCCAGATTGTTATCAGCGGCCATGACGGCGCGGTCAATCGCGCGGTGGCGCTGGCCCGGGACCATGGCTTCAAACGCGCACTGATCTTGCCGGTGTCCGCGCCCTTTCATTGCCCATTGATGCGCCCCGCGGCGGCGGCGATGGCGGCGGCGCTGGCCGATCATCCGCCCGCACCGCCGCTGGTGCCGCTGTTCGCCAACGTCACCGCTGCGCCCGTGTCGGAAACCGCCGACATCGCCCATTTGCTGGTCGAACAGGTGTGCGGCCGGGTGCGCTGGCGCGAATCCGTGATGGCAATGGCGGCGGCTGGAGTTACCGAATTTGTCGAACTGGGCGGCAAGGTGCTGAGCCCCATGGTCAAGCGCAGCGCGGCGGGGGAAGTGGCAACGCGGTCAGTCGTGACGATGGACGATATTGAGCAGTTGGCGAGGGAATTGGCATGACGCTTTTTCGCCTGGCCGGGCTTTTGGCATGTCTGCCGCTTGCATCGCCCGCAATCGCCGCCGTGCCCGCGCCGCTGGCCTGTATTGCCGCCAGCCACAGCGAGCGGGCGCAGGCGGACATTGAGGCCAATTTCGCCGCGCTGGCCGCTGGCCGGTCGATGATCCATCAGGCTGACGATCAATTGCTGGCCATTGCGCGGCGAAGTGCCGATGTCTGTGCGCCTGAGCACGGCTGGGATGATGTGGACGCGCGGTTCATGGCAATGTTTGAACTGGGTCGGCTGATGGAAACCGCGCTGCGGCGGTCGGGACGATTGAGCGCGGACCAACTGGCCCAGATCAACCGCATGATCGGCAGTGAATTTGGCAAGCCAATGGCGGGGGCGTGGCAGGATGAATTCCACAGCGCGGCCATGGAGCGGGCCTTTCCCGGCGATGGGCTGGTCACCGATGCGGATGCCGCCGCGATGCGCGCGGTGGCCCGGCGGCTGGGTTTTGCCGATGGGTCGGCGGCGCAGGATGATGCGATTGCCCTGCTGACCTATCGCCGGTTGCAGATTTTGGTGGCAGGGGAAAATTGATGTTCGACCTTTCAGGAATGACCGCGCTGGTCACGGGCGCGAGCGGCGGGATTGGCAGCGCGATTGCCC
>DAIUBZ010000113.1:0-5964 GCA_036846445.1 Sphingopyxis sp.
CGCGACGGAACGCACCCGCCCCCCAACCCGCCGGTGCCGCACCCGCCAACCCAGCACCAGTGCGCCCACGCTCCACAATGGCACCAGCCACAGCCACCAGGCGAACCCGCTGGCCAGCAGCCCGCTGAGCGGCAGGGCGATCGAGCCAAGCACGCCGCCAAGCCCCAGCACCAACAGGCCCAGCGCGCTTAACGATTCAATCGCGGGGGGCGGCTGGCTCACGCCACCAGACCAAGCGGGCTTTCGATCAGCGCGGCAAAGGCCTGCATCAATTGCGCCCCGTCGGCACCGTCAATCGCGCGGTGATCAAAGCTGCCAGTGGCGCTCATCACCGTCGCAATCGCCAGCGCGTCATCAACGACTGCGGGGCGTTTTTCGCCCGCACCAATCGCCATAATCATGCCCTGCGGCGGGTTGATGACCGCCTCAAACTGCTTGATCCCGAACATGCCCATATTGGACAGGCTGGCGGTGCCGCCCTGAAACTCATGGGGTTGCAGCTTGCCATCCTTGGCCCGCGCGGCCAGTTCCCTCATCTCGGTGCTGATCGCGCTGACCGCCTTGCTGTCGGCGCTGGTGATAATCGGGGTGATCAGCCCCGCCGGCACGCTGACCGCCACCGAAATATCGGCGCGCTGATAGGCGATCAGCGAGTCCCCCGCAAAACTGACATTGCATTTCGGCACCTCGATCAGCGCCTTGGCCAGCGCCTTGATAAGGAGGTCGTTGACCGACAATTTCACGCCGCGCGCCGCCAATGCCGCGTTCAGTTCGGCGCGCAATTTCACCAGCGCATCCAGCCGGATATCGACGGTCAGATAGATGTGCGGCACCTGTTGCTTGCTCTCGGTCAGGCGGCGGGCGATGGTCTTGCGCATATTCGACAGTTTTTCGGTGCTGTGCGGAATATCCAGCGCCGGGGCGGCAGCGGGCGCGGGCGCAGCGGCGGGCGCTGGCGGGGCAACCGCAGCAGCGGGCATTGGCGCGGCGGCAGCGGCCGCCGGGACCGCGCTGGCCGCTGCCGTCACATCCGCCTTGACAATCCGTCCGCCGGGGCCGCTGCCAGCGATGGCCGACAAATCCACCGCCGCCGCCGCCGCCAACCGTTTGGCCAGCGGGCTGGCCTTGATCCGCCCGCCCGCCGGGGCCGGGGCCACTGCGGCGGCGGCAACCGGCGGCGGCGCGGCGGGCGCGGCGATCGGCGCTGGCACAGGCACGGCGGCGGCAATTGGCGCAACTGGCTCAACCGGGACAACTGTGCCGGTATCACCGTCGCTGCCAATCACCGCGATCACCGTGCCCACCTTCACATTGTCGGTTCCCGCTGGCACCAATATCTTGCCGACCACCCCATCATCAATGGCCTCAAACTCCATGGTCGCCTTGTCGGTTTCAATCTCGGCCAGCAAATCCCCGGCTGACACGCTGTCGCCTTCCTTGACCAGCCATTTGGCCAGCGTGCCCTCTTCCATCGTGGGCGACAAAGCGGGCATCCTGATTTCAATCGCCATGGGGTGCGGTTTCCTGTCTTGCCTAATCGGGCCGGGGCGGCGGGCGCTGGTGCAACCGATGCCGCTGCGGCAATGCCGTCTCCTTGCGGCAACTCGGCGCGCGGTCAAGGGGGGTTCGGGACCTATTTGCCTTTCCGCCGCTTTGGCGTCACATTGCGGGCACACAGCAGCAACAGGGGCGGATCATGCGATCATATCTGGTGGTCATCGACAGCAGCACCGAGGCCGAGCTGGCGCTGCGCTTTGCCGCGCGCCGCGCCCGGCAAACCGGGGCCAGGATCATTGCGCTGACCATCATTCCCAGCGCCGACTTTGTGGCATTCGGCAACATCCAGGCGACCATCGAGGCCGAGGCGCGCGAGGAGGCCGAGCAATTGCTGAACCGTGCCGCCGCCACCGTCCGCACCGATTTGGGCAGCGAACCGGTGGTGCTGGTGCGCAGCGGCAAGCCAGCCGAGGTGGTGCGGGAGCTGATTCAGGAACAGTCCGTCTCGACACTGGTGCTGGGGGCCGCGGCCAGCGGCGCGCCGGGGCCGCTGGTGGACCATTTCACCGGGCCAGGGTGCGGCACCCTGCCGTGCGCGGTGATGATCGTGCCGGGTTCGCTGAAACTCGATCAGATTGACGCGCTGAGCTGAACCGGCCCTATTTGCCGCGCCAGCGCGGCGTTACCCTTATTTGCCGCGCCAGCGCGGCGTTACCCTTATTTGCCGCGCCAGCGCGGCGTTACCCTTATTTGCCGCGCCAGCGCGGCGGGCGCTTTTCGGCAAAGGCACGCGGGCCTTCGCGGGCGTCGTGGCTGGCATAGGCGGCGGCATGTGCGGCCCACGCCGCATCAATTGCGGCGCGGCGGCCCATCTCGGTGGCCAGCATGACCGTGGCCCGTCCGGCCGCCACCGACAGCGGCGCATTGGCCAATATTTGCACGGCCATTTCAACCGCCGCCGCCAGCACCTGCCCCGGCGGCGCCAGCCGGTTGACCAAACCGATGTCATAAGCACGCTGGGCGCTGATTGGCTGGCCGGTCAGGATCAACTCCATCATGATCCGCTGGGGAATCATGTGGATCAGCGGGGCGGCCCATGGGCTGCCGCGCCCAACCCGCGCCTCGGTGATCGCAAAGCGGGCATTGGTGCTGGCCACGCACAAATCGCACGCCTGCGCGATCATCCACCCCCCGGCGAAGGCAACCCCATTGACCGCCGCGATGGTCGGTTTGGTCAGTTCGATATTTTCATGCGGCACCGGGAACATGTCGCGCGGTGGTTCGCCAAGGCCGGTCGCGACCATCTCGACCAGATCGCCGCCCGCGCAAAATGCCGCATCGCCAGCCCCGGTCAGGATCGCGATCTTCAGCGCCGGATCGCCCTCAAATCTGGCCCATGCCGCAAACAGCCCGGCCCGCACCTCGGCACTCAGGCAGTTGCGGGCGCTGGGCCGGTTGATGGTGATGATCGCGATGCCATCAGCGCGGGCATCGAACATTATGGCAGGCGGCGGGGCATCGGTCATGGGGCAGGATATCCGGATCATGGGGCCAAGCCAAGCTATGTGCCCGTCAATCACCGATTGTTTGCCGGGCTTTGGCTGATCTGGCAATGCTGCTGCCATGGCCACCCCCTCGCCCCTGCCCGCACTTGACCACCTCGCCCGGCTGGAAGCGGAAAGCATCTTCATCCTGCGCGAGGTGGTGGCACAGGCGGCCCGCCCGGTCATGCTGTATTCAGCGGGCAAGGACAGTGCGGTGATGCTGCATCTGGCGCGCAAGGCATTTTACCCTGCCCCGCCGCCATTTCCCCTGTTGCATATCGATACGACGTGGAAGTTCCGCGCCATGTACGCCCACCGCGATGCCGCGGCTGCTGCGGCGGGGATGGAATTGATCGTCCACCATAACGCCGACGCGCTGGCGGCGGGGATCAACCCCTTTGACCATGGCCCGCTGCACACCGATTTGTGGAAAACCGCCGGGCTGCGCCAGGCGCTGGACGCGCACGGCTTTGATGCGGCATTTGGCGGCGCGCGGCGCGATGAGGAAAAAAGCCGGGCGAAGGAGCGGATTTGCTCGTTTCGCACCGCCAGCCACGGCTGGGACCCGAAAAACCAGCGGCCAGAGCTGTGGAACCTGTTCAACCTGAACAAGGCGGTCGGCGAAACTGTGCGGGTGTTCCCGCTGTCCAACTGGACCGAACTGGACGTGTGGCAATATATTGCCCAGCAGAATATCGCAGTCGCCCCGCTCTATTTTGCTGCGCCGCGGCCAACGGTCCAGCGCGATGGCCAGATTTTGATGGTCGATGACGCCCGATTCCGGCTGCGGCCCGGCGAGGAACCGGTGCTGCGGTCGGTGCGGTTTCGCACCCTTGGCTGCTATCCGCTGACGGCCGGGGTGCTCAGCACCGCCGCCACGCTGGACGAGGTGATTCGCGAAATGCTGACGACGGCCACGTCCGAGCGTGAGGGCCGGGTGATCGACCGCGATGGCGGCGATGGCGCGATGGAAAAAAAGAAACAACAGGGCTATTTTTGATGGATATGCCAGCGCCAAGCTTCACTGCCGATCCGCTGATCGCGGCTGATATCCGGGCGTTTCTGACGGCGCATCGCCACAAGCAATTGTTGCGTTTTATCACCTGCGGTTCGGTCGATGATGGCAAGTCCACGCTGATTGGCCGCTTGTTGTTCGATTGCGGCGCGGTGTTCGACGACCAGCTCACCGCGCTGGCTGCTGACAGCAAACGGGTCGGCACCCAAGGGGCGGCGCTGGACCTGGCCCTGTTGGTCGACGGTCTGACTGCCGAGCGCGAACAGGGCATCACCATCGACGTTGCCTATCGCTTTTTTGCCACCCCAGCGCGCAAGTTCATTGTCGCCGACTGCCCCGGCCACGCCCAATATACCCGCAATATGGTGACCGGAGCATCGAGCGCTGACCTTGCGATCCTGTTGGTCGATGCGCGCGGCGGCATGCTGACCCAGACCCGCCGTCACGCCTATCTGGCCCGGATGATCGGCGTGCGCCACTTTGTGCTGGCGATCAACAAAATGGACCTGGTCGGCTGGGATCAGGCAATTTATGACCGGATTTGCGCCGAATTTGCTGAGTTTGCCGGGCAGATCGGGATCAGCGGTGCCGTGACGGCCATTCCCCTGTCGGGATTGACCGGCGACAATGTCACCGCCGCCTCCACCCACATGCCATGGTTTGCCGGCCCCACCTTGCTGGCGGCGCTGGAGGCCGCGCCGCTCGCCAATGCGGCGGCATCGGACCAGCCGCTGCGGCTGCCGGTACAATGGGTGAACCGGCCCAATCCCGATTTTCGCGGCTTTGCGGGCCAGATCGCCGCCGGTCAGGTCCGCCCCGGCGATGCGGTGCGGTTGCTGCCATCGGGCCAGACCAGCCGGGTCGCGGCGATCACCAGCTTTGACGGCGATCTGGACGTGGCAGTCGCGGGCCAGTCGGTCACGCTGCGGCTGGCGGACGAAGTGGATTGTTCACGCGGCGACATGATCGTCACTGCCGATGATGCGCCCGAAGTTGCCGATCAGTTTGAGGCGCGGCTGGTGTGGATGGACGACCGCCCGCTGGTCCCGGGCCGCGCCTATTGGCTGAAATTGGCGACGCAAATGGTGGCGGCGACGGTGAAGCCCCCCAAATATACGATCAACGTCGATACGCTGGACCAACTTGCCGCCAAAACCCTGGCGCTCAACGATATTGGCGTTGCGGAAATCGCTGCTGCCAAGCCGCTGATATTTGAACCATTTGCGGAGTCGGCGGCGCTTGGCGGGTTTATCCTGATTGACCAGATCAGCAATGCGACGGTGGCGGCCGGCATGCTGAACTTTGCGCTGCGCCGCGCCACCAACGTCCACCGCCAGCCGCTCAGCATCAACCGCGCCGACCATGCCGCGCTCAAGAACCAGACGCCAAGGGTGCTGTGGTTCACCGGCTTGTCGGGGGCGGGCAAATCGACCATTGCCAATGCGCTGGCCGCCGAGTTGCACCTGATGAACCGGCATATATTCCTGCTGGACGGCGACAATCTGCGCCATGGGCTGAACCGCGATCTGGGCTTTACCGAGGCCGACCGGGTGGAGAATATCCGCCGCGCGGGCGCAGTGGCGCGGCTGATGGCCGACGCCGGGCTGATCGTGCTGGCGGCATTCATCTCGCCTTTTCGCGCCGACCGGGCCATGGTGCGGGCGATGATGGAGCCGGGGGAATTTGTGGAAATCCATGTCGACACCCCGCTGGCGGTCGCGGAAGCGCGCGACGCCAAAGGTCTTTATGCCAAGGCCAGGGCAGGCAAGATCAGGAATTTCACCGGCATCGACAGCCCCTATGAACCGCCCGAAGCCCCGGACATTCGCATTAACACCACCGACCTTAGCCCGCAGCAGGCGGCGCGGGCGATCCTTGCCCAATTGCTGCCGCTGAAATGACGGCGGC
>DAIUBZ010000114.1:0-5944 GCA_036846445.1 Sphingopyxis sp.
CATGACCGACCCCGCCCCCCTCACCACCCCCACGCGCACGGCGGAGGATATGGACGCCGCGCTGCGGCCGAAAACGCTGGGCGAATTTGTTGGCCAGGCGGCGGCGCGCGAGAATTTGCGGGTGTTTATCGCCGCCGCCCGGGCGCGGGGCGATGCGCTGGACCATGTGTTATTCTATGGCCCGCCGGGGCTGGGCAAGACGACATTGGCCCAGATTGTCGCCCGCGAAATGGGGGTGGGGTTTCGCGCCACATCCGGGCCGGTGATTGCCAAGCCGGGCGATCTGGCGGCCCTGCTCACCAATTTGGAGGACGGCGATGTCCTGTTCATCGACGAGATTCACCGGTTGTCGCCGATGGTCGAGGAAATCCTGTATCCGGCGATGGAGGACCGCGCGCTCGACCTGATGATTGGCGAGGGGCCGTCGGCGCGGTCGGTGCGGATTGACCTGCCGCGCTTCACTCTGGTCGGTGCCACCACGCGGCAGGGGCTGCTGACCACGCCGCTGCGCGACCGGTTCGGCATTCCGGTGCGGCTGAATTTTTACAGCCACGGCGAGCTGGAGGCGGTCATCACCCGCGCCGCGCGTTTGCTGAATCTGGCGATTGCCCCCGATGGCGCGCTGGAAATTGCCCGCCGCGCGCGGGGGACGCCGCGCATTGCCGGGCGTTTGCTGCGCCGGGTGCGCGATTTTGCCACCGTTGCGGGCGCGGGCGTGGTCGATGCCGCCGCCGCCGATGCGGCGCTGAACCGGCTGGAGGTCGATGCGCTGGGGCTGGATGCGATGGACCGCCGCTATCTGACGATGATCGCCGACATCTATCGCGGCGGGCCGGTGGGGGTGGAGACGCTGGCCGCCGGATTGTCGGAACCGCGCGACACGATCGAGGATGTGATCGAGCCATATCTGCTGCAAATCGGCCTGATCGCCCGCACCGCGCGCGGCCGCTGCCTAAACGCAGCGGCGTGGCGGCATCTGGGCCTCAGCCCGCCGCCGGGCAGCCAGGACAGCCTGTTTGCCCCCGGCGACGGCCCGGCTTGACCCGGTAAAAGCACGCAACATTGGGATAAACTGCGCGCACCCCCTTCCCGCCGCGCGGCCCAGCCTGTAACGCGGGGGCGATGCCAGCGCCTGTGCCCCCATTTGTGCCCGGATATTTTGCTGGCCCCGACCATGTCTTTCGGCTGCGCGTCTATTTTGAGGATACCGACCTGTCCGGCATCGTCTATCACGCCAATTATCTGCGCTATATGGAGCGGGCGCGGTCGGACATGTTGCGGCTGGCCGGGCTGGACCAGCGCGCGGCGCATGACGCGGGCGAGGGGGCATGGGCGGTCACCGAGTTGGGGATCCGTTACCGCGCTCCGGCCAGGCTGGACGATGAGCTGACCGTCTTCAGCCAGGTGACGGCAGTCCGCGCCGCCAGCGTGGTGATCGCGCAGCGGATCATGGCGAAAGGCCGGCTGCTGACCGAAGGCGAAGTGACCGCCGCATTTTTAACGCCCGCCGGGCGCCCTCGCCGCCAGCCCGGCGACTGGACCACCCGTTTTGCCAAACTGATGAATGGAGCGCCAAACCCGTGTTGACCAATTTTGCAATGCTGGCGGAGGTCAAGCTGGCCACCGATGCTGCCACCTTGTCGCCGCTGGCCCTGTTCCTTCAGGCCGATCTGGTGGTGAAGGCGGTCATGATCGGCCTGTTGATCGCATCGGTCTATGTGTGGGTGGTGATTGTCGGCCATGGCCGCAGTGTCGGCAAATTGATGCGGGCCAGCGAGCGGTTTGAGCGCGATTTCTGGCGCGCGACCGACATTGACAAATTCACCGAAAACAACGCCCGCGCCGATTTGCCCAGCGCCCGCGTGCTGGCGGCCGGGGTGGGCGAATGGCGGCGATCGACCGCCGCCAAAACCATCGACCGCGATGGCACCCGCGAACGGCTGGGCATCGCCATGCACGCCGCCGCCGCCGCCGAGGTGGACCGGCTGGCCGAACGCATCGGCGTGCTGGCAACCATCGGCGCGGTGGCCCCCTTTGTCGGGCTGTTCGGCACGGTGTGGGGGATCATGCGCTCATTCACTGCGATTGCGGCGGAAAAAAACAGCAGCCTGGACGTGGTGGCTCCGGGGATTGCCGAGGCGCTGTTCGCCACTGCCATTGGCCTGTTTGCCGCAATTCCGGCGGTGATTGCCTATAACGCCTTTTCCCAGCGGCTGAACCGGCTGGATGCCCGGCTTGGCCGCTTTGCCGACGGGCTGCACGCCACCTTCAGCCGCGAGCTGGAGGAGCTGTGATGGCCTTTTCCATGCCCGGCGGCGGTGGTGGTGGGCGGCGGCGGCGCGGCGCGCGCGCGCCGATTGCGGACATCAACGTCACCCCCTTTGTCGATGTCATGCTGGTGCTGCTGATTATCTTCATGGTCACCGCCCCGTTGCTGGTCACCGGGGTGCCGGTGCAATTGCCCGAAAGCCGCGCCGCGCCCGTGGCCGCCGAGGAACAGGAGCCGGTGCAACTGACCCTCAACAGTGCGGGCGCATTGTTTCTGGGCGACACCGAAATCGCCCCCGCCACTTTGCCCGACCGGCTGGCGGCAATTGCGCTGGAAAATCAGGGGCTGGAGCAGCCCCGCCAGATCATGCTGCGCGCCGATGCCGGGCTGGATTATGGCCGGGTGATGGCGGTGATGGGCGAAATCAACCGCGCGGGGCTGACCCGCATCGCGCTGGTCACCACCAGTTCAGATGCGCCGCAATAAGTCCCGGCAATGACCGGCCTGCGCCCCCACCCTGCCCGGCACCGTCCGGTCCGCGCGCCCGCTGCGCGCGGGGGCGGCGCGCTGGGCGATGTGCCGCGCGCCGCCAGCAATGACGCGCTGGCGGTTGGCGCGGCGGTGGTGGGCCACGCGCTGATTTTGGCGCTGTTGTCGGTGCAGTGGACGCCGGGCGACCGCCGGTTCGACAATCCGCCGCTGGAGGTGGATTTGATCGCCGAGGCCGCGCCAGTGTCCACCGCGCCGGTCATCAGCGACACCCCGCCCGCCCCCCGGCTGGGCGAGGTGGAGGCCGACGCGCCTGAACCGCCCGCCCCGCCGGAACCCACGCCGCCCGCGCCGCCGCCGCCCCGGGCAGAACCACCGCCACCGCCGCCACAGCCATTACCGAAACCGGCACCAAAGGCCGTGCCAAAGCCAGCACCAAAGGCCGCGCCGAAGGCTGCGCCCAAGGCCGCACCCACCCCGCCTGCCAAGTCGCCGCCCAAATCTGCGCCGAAATCACCGGCCAAATCACCGCCAAAATCGGCTCCTGCGCCGACCGGCAAAGGCCCGCCCACGGCCAATCCGGCGCGGCCAACTGGCCGGCTGGATGGCATTGCCGAGGGGCTGGGCCGGACCCCCGCACCGCCAGCGGCCAAGGGGGTGCCCGCCGCCGCCACCGCCGCCGAGGTGCGGCGGTCGATTGATGTCAGCATCAAGGGCGCGGTGGCCCGGCACTGGAATGCGTGCCGCCTCAGCGGGGTGGACATCGGCGAATTAACCACCACCGTGCGGTTTCGCCTGTCGGAATCGGGCGGGCTGGCCGGGGTCAGCACCATCGCCACCACTGGTCAAAATGACAGCAACCGGTTTCAGGTGGCCCGGCATCAGGAATGCGCGCGCCGCGCGATTGAACTGGCCGCGCCCTTTACATTGCCCGCCGAAAACTTCAGTTTCTGGCAAAATTACACATTGGATTTCGTGAAAAGGTGAATGCCATGACCGCCCCTGCCCCCGCCCGCATCCTGTGGCCGCTGCTGGCGATCTTCGCCGCCTGTGCGGTCCCGGCGGCGGCGCAAACCCCTCCCGCCCCGCTGCCCGGGGCCACAACCAGCCCGGCCACGCCGCCGCCCGCTGAACCGCGCGAGACGGTCGAAGGCGTGCTGGGCCAGGAACGGGCAGTCATCATCCTGCCCGCATTTGCCACCCCGGCGGCCACCGCAATTGCGGGCCTGTCCACCGATACGCTGGGCCGCCAGATTGCCGAGGTGATCAGCGCCAATCTGGAACGCAGCGGGCTGTACAATGCCGTCGGCCCCGCCGGGCTGCGCGCGATTGCGATGGGCGAGGTGACCGCGCCCAATTTCGGCGCATGGGCCGGACGCGATGCGGAAAACCTGGTCCACGGCTTTGTCCGCGCCAATGGGGACGGCAGTTTGACCGTGGGCTGTTACCTCTATGATATGGCGCTGCGCAGCGAATTGGTGCGGCAGGGTTTTGTGATCCAGCCCGGCGATTGGCGGCGGGCAGCCCACAAATGCGCCGATGCCATTTACTCGCGCCTGTCGGGCGAAGCGCCATTTTTCGACAGCCGCATCGCCTATATCGCTGAACGCGGGCCAAAGGGGGCGCGGGTGAAGCAATTGGCGATCATGGACAGCGATGGCGGCAACCACCGCTTTATCACCTCGGGCCAGGCCTTGGCGATCAGCCCGCGCTTTTCGCCCGATTACCGCCGGATTGTTTATGTCAGCTATTTGAACGACCGGGTGCGGGTGTTCATCTATGACATTGCCGGTGGCACCCAGAAATTGGTGCTGGAAACCGGCAACACCACCTTCGCCCCGCGCTGGTCGCCCGATGGCAGCCAGATCCTGTTTTCCATGGCGGTGGGCGGCAATACCGACATTTACCGGATCAGCGCGGATGGCGGCACCCCCCGCCGCCTGACCACCGCGCCGGGCATTGATGTCGGCGGCAGTTTTTCGCCGGATGGCCAGCGGATTGTGTTTGAAAGTGACCGATCGGGCAGCCAGCAGCTTTATGTCATGAACGCCGACGGATCGGACCAGCGGCGGATCAGCTTTGGCGGCGGGCGCTATGCCACCCCCGAATGGTCGCCGCGCGGCGATTTGATCGCCTTTACCCGGATGGGCGGCGGTGAGTTTCGGATCGGGGTGATGACGCCCAGCGGCGGCGGCGAACGGCTGTTGACCAACAGTTGGCAGGACGAGGCTCCGACCTGGTCGCCCAATGGCCGGGTGCTGCAATTTTTCCGCACCTCGGCGGGGCGGGATGGCCGCTCCAGCATTTGGCAGGTCGATTTGACCGGCATCAACCTGCGCCGTCTGCCCACGCCGCAGGACGGGTCTGACCCGGCGTGGGGACCGATATTGCCGTAAGCATCGCCAAATTTTGCCGGGTTAAACTGGCGTTCAGCCGCGGCTTCTGATACCCAATTGCACGCAAACATTTGTTTTTCGATTGGAGACCACGCATGATTGACCGGAAATTCGCTGTCATCGCTCTGGCCGCCGCCACCCTGACCATCGGTGCCTGCGCCAAAAAGCCGCCCGCCGAATTGCCCCCCGCACCGATTGGCGCTGGCGGCGGCATGGGCAGCGGCGCGGGCGCGGGCGCAGGCGCGGTGGTGCCGGGATCACAGGCCGATTTTCTGGCAAGCGTGATGGGCGACCGGATTTTCTTTGGCTTTGACCAGTTCAACATCGATGCCGAGGATATGGCGGTGCTGCAAAGCCAGGCGCAGTGGATGCAGCGCAACCCCGCCGCCCGGGTGCTGGTCGAGGGCCACGCCGACGAGCGCGGCACCCGCGATTATAACCTTGCGCTGGGCGAGCGCCGGGCAAATGCGGCGCGCAACTATCTGATTTCGCTGGGCATCGCCGCAAACCGGATCGACGTCATCAGCTATGGCAAGGAACGCCCGGCGGCGCTGGGGTCGGACGAACAAAGCTGGGCGCAAAACCGCCGCGCAGTGACGTTGGTCGTGCGCTAAACGGCCAAACGCAGCAGCAGCGGCCACAGCAGTGGCACGGTTATGGCCGCCGCCGCAAGACAGGTGCCAAAGGGGATGGCGGCGGCGGCATCGCGCCGCGCCGCCGCCCAGCCAATGCCGATCAGACTGGCCAGCAGGATCAGCAGCGGCAGCGCGGCGGGATCGAGCCACAGGGC
>DAIUBZ010000115.1:0-5898 GCA_036846445.1 Sphingopyxis sp.
AGCGCCGGGCCAATTGATTGCCCGCGCTCGCCCCGCCCGGCTGTTCAGCCGGGCGGGGCTTCGCTATGGCGGCGGCCATGACCATGCTCGATGATATTTTCGCTGAATATGATTTTCTGGACGGCGACGATCGTTATCGCCTGTTGATCGAACTGGGGCGGGCGCTGCCGCCGATGCCGGGCGCGCTGAAAAATGATGCGACTCGGGTGCCGGGCTGTTCCGCCGATGTCTGGGTTTATCCGGTGCCCGCCAGCGGCGGCGGGGTGGAGTTTCTGGCCGACAGCAATGCCGCAATCACCAAAGGGGTGGTGGCGCTGGTGCTGGCCGCGGTCGCGGGGCGGGCCGCGGCTGAAGTTGCCGACATGGACATCGCCGCTGCGCTGGCCCCGTTCAACCTGACCGCGCAATTGTCATCCAATCGCACCCAGGGCGTGCCGAACATGATCGCGCTGGTCCAGGCAACCGCGCGGCGGGTCGCGCAGATCCCCTGACCTGACCCACTGATCCCGCATTCCACGAAAAAGCGCGCCGGAGTTGCCCCCGGCGCGCTGTTTTCGGGTCAGGCCGCCGGATCAGAAGCCGAAGGTGACCGTGCCGCTGATCGTGCGCGGGGCGCCAATCTGGGCGAAGGGCGGCGTGCCAAAGCTGGTGCCCAGGCTGTTCGCCCCCAGCGCACCGTTCTGGAACAGGCCGGGCGAGAAGCCGCCGACAAACACTTCGTTGAACAGATTATAGACGTTCAATTGCACGAAGGTCTTGTCATTCAGGCCAAAGGCACTGCCGTTGATCCGGGCGTCCAGATTGACCAGCGTGTAACCGCCGGTCTTGGCCGGGAAAGCCTCGATCCGCTGCCCGCCCACAATCGCATAGATCGGCAGGTTGGTGTCATAGACAAAGCGCCCGCCGGTATATTTGCCGGTCAGCCCCAGATCGACCGGACCCAAGAGCGCGCGGACGGTGCCGCCAAAGCTGTGGGTTGGCCCGCCTGCTTCGCGCTTGCCCGCGGTCTGGGCAAAGGCGGTCGCCCCGGTCTGGACATTTTCCTTGATCTCGCCGTCGTTCCACGAACCGAACACATAAAGTTGAACTTCATCAATCGGGCGGAAGGCGATCGAGCCGTCCATGCCCCATTTGTCGACCGCACCCAGGTTGCGGAACACATTGACGTCCAGTTCGGGATCATAGGCGCTGGCCAGCCGGTTCTGATATTTGGTCAGCCAACCGCTGACCTGGGCTTGCACCCGGCGGCTGGTGTAACGAAAGCCCAGATCGAAGCTGTCGGTGGTTTCCGGCACCGGCTGGGTGCGCGGGTCGTTCGCGGGGAAATAGATGCTGTTGTACAAGGGGTCGGTGCCGGGGACCGACAAGCCGCGCGCATAGCTGCCAAAAATGCTGGCCGAGCGATCCAGCCGCGCGACAAAGCCGACATTGGGCAGCAGCGCGTCATATTTGTAAATCCGCTGCTGCGGCGCCGCCGCGCCCGACGGGCGGTTGGTGGTGGTGTTGAAGCTATAAGGATTGGCGGCCGCATAGGCGGCTGCCGCCACAGTGTTGGTGGTGAAGCAATCCACAAAGCCGTTGGCCGAGGTGGTGAAGCAATTCTGGTTCAATTCGCGGGTGAAGAATGGCGCACGCACCCCGGCGTTCAGCACCAACTTGTCGTCCAGAAACTCGCCGCGATATTCGCCAGCAATCTGGTGCAGGGTCGCGAACGACAGGCGATCGCGCTTTTGCAGAATGTGGCCGCCAACATCTTTCAGCGGGTTGTTCTGGGTGAACACGTCGAACGGCTCGCCATTGCTGAACAGGCCGCCCACTTCGCCGGTTTGCCGGTGGCGGGCGCTGTCATAGGTGTAGCTGAGGCGCAGGACATTGGTGTCATTGAGGTCATAGCGCAGCGAGGAGATGACGCCGTAGCGGCGGGTGGTGGTGTTGCTGGGGGCCAGCAGGGTCACTTCATCCAACAGATCGCCGTCGCCGTTCAGATCGGCGCCAAAATAGGGGCGGCCACCGATATAGCCCGACCGGCCACTGAGCAGCCGCTCACGCGCACCGACGGTGCCGCCGCCATTGGCCTTCACATATTGGAAGCTGGGATCGACGGTCAGCACCAGACCGTCCGTCAAAGTGAAGCGCGATGCGCCGCGGATATTGCCGGTGTTCGACGGGTTGTAACGCCGGTCGAATTCCCTGCCGCAGCCGTTGGGATTGTCGGCCAGGCCGGGGCGCGCCACCTGGTTGGTGGTGCAGGGGAAGGTGATGTTATATTCGCGCTCTTCGGCGGTCACCGGGAAGCGGTTGGGCACCGCCAGCGTGGTCAGTTGGTCGGTGCGAAGGCGGACGGAACCAAAGAAATTGTTGCGATTCTGGTTGTAATGGCCAGCGACCGAGATGAAATCGCCGTTGCTGCCGATCGGCTGGTAAATCCGGCCATTATATTGCTGCTTGTTCACCCGGCCATAATTGTTGAACGGGTTGTCGTTGGTGGCGCGTGAGGCGGCAAAATAGGCCTTGGTGCCGAACGGGGTGAACACGCCGGTGTCGACCATGCCGAACACGCGGAAAAAGGCGAACTCGCCCGCCGAACCGGACAGACGCACGCCGAAATCATCGCTGGGGGTGCGGCTGCGGTAATTGACGGTGCCGCCGACTGCCGATGCGGTGGGGCTGTCCACGTCGGTGCTGCCCAGGTTGACATTGACCTGCTCGATCACTTCGGGGTCAAGCTGCTGGTTGGAATAAATCGCATAGTTGCCGCTGTCGTTCAGCGGAATGCCGTCAAAGGTCAGGCTGATCCGGTCGCCGCCAAAACCGCGAATGTTGAGCCTGCCGCCCGCCGAGCCATAGGCATCATTGTTCTGAAAGCTGACCCCGGGGATTTGGTTGATCGTGTCAAGGATCGTCTGGCCGGGATTTTGCCGGCCGATGAACTCTTGCGTCAACACCGCCTTGGCCTTGCTGCTGTCAGGCGCTTGCACCCCGGCCACGGTGCGCTCGCCGGTGCTGGCGGTCACCACAATTTCATCGTCAAAATCGATGGAGCCGGTCGACTGGGCAAAGGCGGGCGTGGCGACGACCGACAGGCCGATGGCGGTGCTGGCGGCAAGATAATGGCGAAGTTGCATGGATATTCCCCTTTGGGCGATCAATGGCGGGTCCGCGCAACGGCTTTGCACGGTAATGCAGCCCCCTTAACCCGTGCGCTATTGCATGATTGTGACAGTCGCAACGCTTTCCCGGCGGGGATCCCGCCGGGGCTGGTGCTGCACCGAAAAACCAGTGATTTTGCGTCAGGTCGGCGAGTCGCACCCGCATTTTTTTCCGCCGCTGTTGCTGCAATGCAACATGGCCGGGTGCGTGTCGTGCGAATCATCGCCCCGCGCCGGACTGTCAGGCGGCGTCGGTGGCCTCGACCTTGGCGGCCTTGTCGGCATAGACTTTGACCGGGGTCTTGCGCCCCTCGACCACATCGCGGTCCACCACAACCTCGACCACATTTTCAAGGTCGGGCAGATCATACATGGTGTCGAGCAAAATCCCCTCGACAATCGAGCGCAGCCCGCGCGCGCCGGTTTTGCGCTCAATCGCCCGCTGCGAGATGGCGACCAGCGCATCGTCCGTGAAGGTCAGCTTCACATCCTCAAGGTCAAACAATTTCATATATTGTTTGACCAGCGCATTTTTGGGCTGGGACAGGATTTGCACAAGCGCGGCAATGTCCAGATCCTCCAGCGAGGCGATGACCGGCAACCGCCCGACAAATTCGGGGATCAGGCCGAATTTCAGCAAATCCTCCGGCTCCACCAATTTCAGCACTTCGCCCATCCGCCGCTCATCCGGCCCGGCGACGTGCGCGCCAAAGCCGATGGATTTGCGCTGCAACCGGTCGCCGATGATCTTGTCCAAGCCGGAAAATGCGCCGCCACAGATGAACAATATGTTGGTGGTATCGACCTGGAGAAATTCCTGCTGCGGATGTTTGCGCCCGCCCTGCGGCGGCACGCTGGCGGTGGTGCCTTCCATCAGCTTGAGCAGCGCCTGTTGCACCCCTTCACCCGACACATCGCGGGTGATCGAGGGGTTTTCCGCCTTGCGGCTGATCTTGTCGATTTCGTCGATATAGACGATGCCGCGCTGCGCCTTTTCGACGTTATAGTCAGAGGCTTGCAGCAGTTTCAGGATGATATTCTCGACATCCTCGCCGACATAGCCCGCCTCGGTGAGGGTGGTGGCATCGGCCATGGTGAAGGGCACGTCGAGCACCCGCGCCAGCGTCTGCGCCAGCAACGTCTTGCCGCTGCCGGTCGGGCCGACCAGCAGGATGTTGGATTTGGCCAACTCCACATCGTCGCCGCGCGCCGAATTGGCCAGCCGCTTGTAATGGTTGTGAACCGCGACCGACAGCACCCGCTTGGCGGTTTCCTGCCCGATCACATAAGCGGCCAGATGGTCACAGATTTCCGCCGGAGTCGGCACGACGCCTTCCTTGCGCCCGCTGATCCCGCCCTTGATCTCCTCGCGGATGATGTCGTTGCACAGTTCGACACATTCGTCGCAAATGAACACGGTTGGCCCGGCAATCAGCTTGCGGACCTCATGCTGCGACTTGCCGCAAAATGAGCAATAGAGGGTGCTCTTGGAATCAGAGCCGCTCAACTTCGTCATTCCAAATTCCCTCAGTGCCGCCGGTCAATCCGGGGGAGCAATGTAATCGGCAGCGCGCATAACACAATATGGCATCTGCGTGACGGTCGCCCCCCGGCGATCGCAGGGTCATAATCATCACCGCCCAACATCTGCTGAACGGCTGTGGTTAGCGCACCCTTGCCGTCCGGCCGGGCTCAGTCGCCGCCACCGGCCGGAGCGTCATCGGCGCTGGCAGTGTCGGATGGGCGGGTGCTGGCGACCTGATCGACCAGCCCGAACGCCTTGGCTTCTTCTGCCTCCAAAAATGTGTCGCGGTCCATCGCGGCCTCGATCTTCTCCAGCGGCTGGCCGGTATATTGGGCGTAAAGATCGTTGAGACGGCGCCGAATCCGCAAAATCTCGCGCGCCTGAATCTCGATGTCGCTGGCCATACCGCGCGACCCGCCCGATGGCTGGTGCACCATGATCCGCGCGTTGGTTAGCGCCACCCGCATCCCCGGCTCGCCCGCGGCCAACAGGAAACTGCCCATCGACGCGGCCTGGCCAATGCACACGGTGCCGACCTTTGGCCGGATATATTTCATTGTATCATGGATCGCCATGCCGGCCGTCACGACGCCGCCGGGCGAATTGATGTACATGAAAATATCTTTTTTCGGATTTTCCGATTCCAGAAACAGCAATTGCGCGACGATCAGCGAGGCCATCTGATCCTCAACCTCGCCGGTCACAAACACGATTCGCTCGCGCAGCAGGCGCGAGAAAATGTCAAAGCTGCGTTCACCCCGGCTGGTCTGTTCAACCACCATCGGGACCAGGGCGCTCATCGGGTCAATCATCATCATTCCTTATGTGGTTGCCGCTCATATGGGGCTGAGAGGACAGCGATCAATCGCCGCTGCCCGGTTCGGGCGAGAAATGGGCCATTTTGCCGGCAACGCCCTTGAATGCATCAGCATCCGCCGGGCTGTCGCGCTTGACCGTGATGTTGGGCCATTTGGCACTATATTGCGTGTTCAGCTCCAACCATTGCTCCAACCCGGATTCGGTGTCGGGCAGAATCGCCTCCGCCGGGCATTCCGGCTCACACACCCCGCAATCGATGCACTCGCTGGGGTTGATGACCAGCATATTCTCGCCCTCGTAAAAGCAATCGACCGGGCACACCTCGACACAGTCCATATATTTGCACTTGATGCAGGCGTCGGTCACCACATAGGTCATTGCTGGTTGCTCCTGCCCCCGTTGGGC
>DAIUBZ010000116.1:0-5881 GCA_036846445.1 Sphingopyxis sp.
GTCCGGGCCAAGTTGATGAACCTGTCGATCAGTTGCGATCACCGGGTGGTGGATGGCCATGATGCGGCCAGCTTTGTCCAGCGGTTGAAGCTGCTCTTGGAAACGCCGGTGCTGTTGTTCGCGGACTGAAATTGGCCACGCGAACCAATGTGGTTATAGCCGAAAGCGGGACAGGCTGGTCTGATCGAATTTCAGCCGGAAGCTGATATAGGCGCCGCTGCGCGAAAAGCGGCTGTCCTGAAAATCCCGGTCGTCAAAGCCCGCGAAATTATAGCCCAGCACCAGATTGGCATCGGCCATTGGCGCGATGGTCAATTGCGGCCCCGCCGCCCAGTTGACCGTCCGCCCGCCGCTGCCCACCCGCACCGTGCCCGATGCGCCAATATCCACCCGCTCGCCAAGCGTCACCCGGGCATCGCCGCCGAACAGATTCGACCAGCCCGCAACCCGGGCATCGCCAAAGCGGTCAAAGCTGTAGCGCGTGCCCCAGAATAGCGCGATTTCCGCCCGCTCGGTCCAGCCCCGGCTGGCAATGGCCAGCGCCCGGTTCAGATCGCGGCTGCCCATCGGCGACCAATTGACCGACAGGCTGTTCAGCACCCGGCGCGAGGTGGCATTGCCGTCGATGGTCAGCGCCGGGCCGCCGGTCGGCCCCGCCGCCCCCGCCACCGCGCCGGTCACCGCGTCATAGCGCGCCTCCAGCTTGTTCAGCCAGCTCACCCGGCTGGCGGCGGGGCGGTGTGCCCAGCTCAGCTCAGCCAGCGCCGCCTCGGTCGATGGAGCCTGTACGCCGCCCACCGCCTTGCCGTCGGCCCGCGTCCAACTGACGAGCGCGCCCAGCGCCCGCCCCTCGCCCAATTGGCGCAGCGCCCCCAGGGTGGCGCCAAAGCGGTCGGCGGTCTCGCCCCAGCGCGCCTCGCCCCGCCCGGTGATCGACCAGCGCTCGCCGCGATAGGTTGCGCCCAGGGTGACGGCGGTGAAATCCTCGGTCAACAGCCCGCCGCCGCCAACGAAGCCGCCAGTGGCAACGGGTTGCCCGGGGTTGAGCACATCGGCGGCGCGGATGCCGCCCAGCGTGCGGTTGCCGTCCAACGAGGCGTCGATGGTCACCCGCTTGCCCAGCCGCAGCGATTGCGACAGGCCGTAAGCGGCAAAGCTGCGCGGACCATATTCATTGATATCCTGGCGGTTGGCGGACGCCAAAATCCGCCCGCCCGCCCAGGGGCTTAAGTCAAAGCCCAGCCGGGCGGTGCGCGCCTTGATGCTGGTGCCGTCGGCAATTTCATAGCTGCCGACCAGATTGACATCGCGGGTCACCGCCAGCCGCGCGCCCAGCCGGTGGCGGGTCGGGAAATCCACGCTGGCAGCCGCGCCGCCCAGCGGGAATTCGCTGGATGCATCGAGTTCCAACCGCTTGGCAAACAGTTGCTGGGTGCCGCCGAGTTGGACCAGCGTTGACCGGTTGCGCTCGCCGCTCGCCAATTGGTCATCGGCCAAAATCACCCCGGCGCGCAATTTGGTGGCGGCCGTGCCCACCTCGGCGAGCAGCCGGGCGGCGCGGCGGCGCGCCCCGCTGCCCAGATAATCCTCCTGCCACACGCTGGCGGCGACGCTGGCCAATTTGCCCGCTGCGGTCCCGGCCTTTATCCGCGCATCCGCGCCGATTTTGCGGGTGCCGTCCTGGGTGCCAGTCAATTGGCCAACGCCAAAACCGGTGCCGCGCTGGCGGGCATAGACCAATAGGTCGGCGACGCTGCTGTGATGCTCCGCCTCGACCAGCCAGGCGGTGGCGGTGCCGGCGGCGCGGCGCGGCGCACCGGTGCTGGCGACCGGCGCGGCGGCGGCGGCGTGGCTGACGCCAAATTCGGCGCGCAGCTCGGTGTTGGCATCGGGACGGAAGCGCGCATCGACGGCGGCCAAATCGGTTCGCACCGCGCCATTGTCGTCGCGGATCAGCGTGGCCCCGACCCGCAGCCGTTCGTCATCGCTGCGATAAGCCACCCGCCCGCCCGCATTCAGCCGGGTGGAGCCAACCCCGTCAATTTCATATTCGGCGATGATGAATTGCGGGTCGAGTTCCGACGAGCGGCTGAGCACCGGGGCGCGGAAGCTGAGCGTGCCGGACGCATAGTCAATGTCATAATCGATGTGGCGGGTCAGCACCCGGCTATCGACAATCTGTTCGCCGCGCAGGCGGCTGCGGGTTTCGATCGTCACCCGTTCGCTGTTCGCGATGATATTGCGGGCGCCCAGCGCATAGGGACCGGATAGCCCAATGCCCTGAATCTCCTCGCGCCGGAACCGAAAGGCGCTGTCGGCGGCAAAGGCGGTGGCGGCCAGATTGCGGCCGCGATATTCCGCCTTGCCGCCGTGCAGCGCGCGTTGATAGCGCGCCAGTTGCGGATCGCCGATCCCGGTTTCAAAATCGCCGAACAGGGCGTAAAATTGCGGGCGTTCCAGCCGCAGATAAAGTTTGCCGACGCTGGCGGCGTCATACCGGCTGTCGGTGCGGTCGGCATAAATTGTGTAATAGGCGCGCGGATCAATCACCCCGCCAAAGCGGGCCTCGTCCGCCGCCTTGTCGCTGTCATAAGCCAGGGTCATCAACCATTTGCCGGAAATCCGCCCCTTGGCATAGAGCGCCAGCCGGGCATCGCGGTTCCACTGCGCCAATTCCTCGGCCACCGGCTCCATCCGTTCCGACAGGCTGTTGTAGCCGATGGTGCCCGCGGCAAAGCCGACCACCGTCCACGGCTGGTCGCCGGGTTCCAGCCACATGTCGATGGTCTGGCGGCGCTCCACCCGCTCGTCGCGGAAACGAAAGGTCAGCGCCAAAGTGCCGGTGGCAGTGGTCGGCTCCAACTCGACAAAGGCGACGCCGGCATCGCCCACCACTTTCCACATCGGCCGCGCCCGCTCCAGCCCCGACAATTGCCGGGCCTGCTGCGCGTCGGCCTCCACCGCCGCCTGATAGGGGGCGGGCAGGTCAATTTCCCCGGTCAGCCCATGTTTGACCGGCTTGCCGAACCGGTCGGTCAACCGCACCGCAATTCGCACCCGGTTGCTGCCGTCCGCCACCAGCCGCGATTGATCGCGCAGCAATTCGGCGCGCATCGGGGCGACGGCATAATGGACGGTCCGGGCCAGCGTATCGCTGACCGTGCCGTCGGCCTCGACAATTTCGGCGACCAGCCGGTTGGCCCCCTCCTCCAACGGCACCCCGCGCCAGATGCTGGCGGCGATGATGTCACCGGGCGACTTCACCAGCCCCTCGAACAGCAATTTGTCCACCGGCTTGCCGTTGACTTTCAGCCGAACCGTCTGACCGGGGATGTGTTTGACGGCTGCACGAACCGCTTTGGTTCGCGGATTGTGGTCCGCGTCGGGGAAGATCCAGCCCACCCCGGCGGTTTGGCCAGCAAACCAGTCACGGCCAGCCCCGGCGGCGGCGGCGTCATCGCTGACCGCCGGCGGGGCGGGTGGCGCGAGTGGCGCGACTTTGCCCGGTGCCGACGCAGGCGCGGCGGGCGCGGCGGGCGCAGCGGGCGCTCCGGCAGCAGCGGCGGCAATGGCGCGAAAATCGGCGCGCAACAGCGCTCCGCCGCGCCCCTCGACAAAACGCGAAATGGTGCTGCCCGCGCTGCGCGTGTTGCGGGCGCAATCGACGGGCTGGTGGCCAGCGGGCAGGGTGGCGGGGGCGATTTGGACAACGTGCAGCCCCGGCAACACCCCGTCAAAATGGTAGCGGCCATCGGCGTCGGTGACCGTGTAACGGCCATCCGCCAGCATCACCCGCACCCCGCCAATGCCATTGGCTGCGCCGGGCCGCACCGCGCAGGCGCCATCGGTGATGCGGCCAATGATGGTCATCCGCTCGCCCAGCGTGTCGCGCCGGATGGTCAGCGCCGCCTCGGCCACATTGCTGACCGCGCCGCGATTGTCGCGCGCGCTGGCGGTGTTCAGGGCCACGCCGGGGCGGGTGCGGCTGGTGACTTCGGTCAAATAGGTCAAGAGGCGGGAAGCGCCTGGCCCCAGCGGGGGGACGGTCAGGGTGAAGCCGCTGCGGTCCGCGCTGACCGGCTGAACCACCCCGTCCAGCCGCACGCTGCCGGGGCGCAGCCGGATGCCGGGGGGCAGGCGGTCGGTGACGGTCACCGCGCCGGTGGTGCGCGCGGCGTCGGCGTTGGTGATGCTGATGCGATATTGGATGGTGTCGCCCGCCACCGCGCTGGCACTGGACACGGTTTTGCGCAGCACAACGGGGGTGCCGGGCTGGTCGACCGGAATATCCACCCGCACCGGCTCGGGCGAATTCAGGGTAAAGGGCTGGCCATAGCTTGCCCCGAAAATCACATAGGGCAGGCCGTCGTCCGGGCGGCGGAACCCGGCCACATCGGCTGGGCTGGCCAGCGACGGCGCGGTAAAGGGTGCGGGCGGCTGAACCACCAGCCGATAGGTGCCGGGCGCGACAAAGGGAAAGCGATAATCGCCGGGTGGATAGGGGTAGACCCGCCCGCTGGCGTCGGTCACGGTTTCGCCGGTGATGACGCTGCTGGGATAAGCCGACACGCCGTCATCGCCGAACACCGCAGCGGGCTGACCAGTCGCTGCATCAACCAGGGTGACGCGGGTGCCGGTCACCGGCGCGCCATTGCCGCTGTCGAACACAATGCCGAACGGATCGACCAGAAAGGCCAGCGTCGCCTGCATGGTCAGCGGCGAATCGCCGCCGGTGGTCACGGTGATGCCGACGCTGGTGCCCGCCTCGACCGACAGGCGGCAATCGCCCGCTACAATCGCCGGGGGAACCGATATGGTTGGTATAATTCCATAAAAAACACCGGAATCCACCGATGACTCGGTCAGAATCAGCTCTTCGCGGTCGCCATTGGCCAAAGTGACGACAACCGCCAGCTCGTCGCGGACGGCGGGGTCGCGGTTGGCGCTGGCCATGTCCACGCCAATCACCACCATTTCCCCGGCGCGAAAATCCTTGCCCGCGCTGATCGGCGCGGCGGCCAGGTTTACCGACGCAAAGGCGCCGCCAAGGGTGCGGGTGGCCGCCGACCGCACTTCGCCAACACAGCGGGGCGGGGCCAGCGGCGCGGTCAAATCGCCGCCGCCGCCGGGGCCGAGCCGATAAATGCCGAGTGTTGGGGGCTGGGCGGGCTGGGCCGCGACCCGGGTGATGACCGGATTGGACTGGCTGGTCAGCAATTGGTCACCCGCCCGCCACTGGGCGGCGGCGATATTGGTGATGGTGCGGGTCTGGCTGGTTGGCGGCGTTTGCGCCAGCGCGCGCGGCGGCGCCCATCCCGCCGCCACGGAAACCGTGATGGCCAACCCCGCCGTCAATATTTTGGTTAACCAGCCCATGCAAAAAAAATCCGGGCGGGCCGGGGCGGCATCGCGCCGCCCGGCCCGCCCGGCCCTCATCACTTCACGGTCGTCTGGAACAACAGCGTGCGGGTGTCGCTCGCGCCGACGCTGGCCAGCGTGCCGGACACTTCAGGATCGGTGAAGTTGCCCCCGGCGACGCCATTGGCATTGCAGGTCGCGCCGTCCACGGTGCCGTTCAACCGGATGGTTCCGGTCACAAAGTTCAGCGTGGACGGCAGATTGTCGGTGATGGCAACATTGGTTGCCGCCGCGCCGCCGCTGTTTGCCACCCGGATGCAATATTCCACGGTGGCGCCGGGGATCATCTTGGGGTTGGATGTGCCGTTCACCGGGTCGGACACAATGCGGCTGACCTTGGTGATGGCCAGCGCGGCGCTGACCACCCGGTAATCATCATCATCGGCGTGGGCGGCGTTGCGGGCGGTGTCACCGCCAATGCTGGCCGCGTCGGCAAACACCGTATCCATCGCGGCGGTGTTGG
>DAIUBZ010000117.1:0-3577 GCA_036846445.1 Sphingopyxis sp.
ATCTGGGTGCCGGGATACAGGCGCTGCACCGCCTCGGCCAGCACATGGGCAAAGTCATGGCGGACCAATTCCAGCGCGTCGGCCTCGTCCCGCGCCGTAATCAGTGCCAATTCGGCATCGGCCTCCAGCGGCGTGGCCAGATCGCGCACTGCGCCATCAATCCGCGCCGCCAGCGCCGCCTTGGCCAGCCCGGGGCCAATGGCGGCGGCAATGGCGGCGGGGGTGGTGCCGCGCGCAACTTCACGGGCAGAGCCATCGGGAAGGGTGACGCGGATCATCTGGGACATGGGATCAAGGGCCTTTCTGGCAAACAACCGCCGCCCCTTTGCCAGCGATGCAGCACAGGGGCAAGCCGGACAAAAGACAATCGAGCTTGACATCATGAGACTCATATGACAACCACCCTTTACATTATTAGAAGGACGATTGACATGACAACCCACACTCCGCCCGCGATGCGCCGCTATTTCTGGCGGCTTGGCGGCTTCATGCTCGCCTATATGGGCACATTGGTCGGCGCGTTAACCCTTGCGCGGGCCCAGCCCGGTTTGCCGGTGGGGGCGCTGGCTGGGCTGGCGGTGGCGACCGCTTTGCCCATTTGCGGCATGTTCTGGGCGATATTCCGGTTGCTGGTTGAGACCGACGATGAATATCAGCGGCTGTTGTTTGCCAAACAAACGCTGTGGGCCACAGCATTGACGCTAGTGATCGTCACTTTGTGGCAATTTCTGGCAGTGTTCGGCGTGGTGGACCAGGGGCCGCAATGGATGGCCGCCATCTGGTTTGCGATGCTGGGCATTGGCGGGGCAATCGTCCGGTGGCGCGCATGAAAAACCGTTTGAAAATCCTGCGGGCTGAACGGGATTGGAATCAACAGCACCTGGCCGACGCGCTGGGCGTGTCACGCCAATCGGTCAATGCGATTGAAACCGGCAAATATGACCCCTCGCTGCCGCTGGCGTTCCGGATTGCCGATGTCTTTGGCCAGCCGATTGAAGCAATTTTCTTGAAGGAGTGATTGCAATGGCCCGCAACAGTTTGAACTGGCGAGCGAAGTTGCGCGCGGCTTGCCTGATTGTGTCGGCGTGTGCGACCGTCCCAGCCGCCAGCGCCGCCGCCGAACCATGCCCCACCGGGCTGATCGACGGCAAGCATGTGACAATATTGACGGCCGGGCGGGACACAGGTGACGCCTCCGACGTCGTGCTGATCCCCGGCCTGTCGACCCCGCGCGCCGTGTGGGACGCAACTGCGGCCGATTTGGCCGCCACCCACCGGTTGCATCTGGTGCAATTTCGCGGTTTTGGCGATGCCGCCGGGGCGAATGCCGATGGGCCGATTCTGGTTCCGGCAATGCGGGAAATCGCCGACTATATCGATGATTGCATAACCGATCAGGGCCGCCCGGCCCCCGCCGTCATCGGCCACAGCGCAGGCGGGTTGATCGGTCTGATGATTGCGGCCCAGGCGCCGCAGGAAATAGGCCGACTGATGATCGTCGATGCCCTGCCCTTCATCGGCACATTGTTTGCGCCGGGCGCGACTGTGGAGATGATGCGCCCGCAGGCTGAAGCGATGGCCGGGGCCATGCGGGCCCAAGCTGTAACCGACCCCGCAACCATCACCGACCCCGGCCCGTCCAGCATGCTGGCCCGCATGTCCAATACCGCAGCCGGCCGGGTGCAGGTCGCGCGCTGGACGGCTCAGGCAGACCTGGCGGTCAGCGCGCAATTGTTGCTGGACGTCATGACCACCGATATGCGGAGCGATTTGGCGGCGGTTCACATTCCGTTGACGCTGGTTTACGCGCAGGATGATGTGGTGATGCCCGCCGACCGGACGGCGGCGATATTC
Organism: Sphingopyxis sp.; assembly: GCA_036846445.1. Classification (GTDB taxonomy): domain Bacteria; phylum Pseudomonadota; class Alphaproteobacteria; order Sphingomonadales; family Sphingomonadaceae; genus Sphingopyxis. The sequence goes on from DAIUBZ010000117.1 coordinate 1,855, forward strand.
GCAGGCGCCTATCAGGCCGTGCCCAATTTTACCGACGAACCAATCGCGCCCAGCCGCCATTTCATCATGCTGGACCAGCCCGCGCAATTTGCCCGCGCGGTTTTCCGGTTTTTGGCACGATAACGCCCTGGCGTCGCACTTGCCTCCGCCGCCAAGTTGCGCCACTGATTGACGCGAACGTAAACGTAAGGGCCGCCAATCGGCACAGGGGATCACAGATGACGGACACAGCAACATTTGACACCATCCTGCTTGACGTCGCCGGGGCGCTGGCCACCATTACCTTGAACCGACCAGACCAACTGAACGCCATGCCGCCTGCCATGGCCGATGATATGCGCGCCGCATTGGACCATTTGCCCGGCCTTGGCGCCCGCGCGCTGTTGATCACCGGGGCCGGGCGCGGATTTTGCTCGGGCGCGGATTTGGGCGATGTCGGCCAGGGCGGCGGCGCGAGCGCCGGGGCGAACAGCCGCCGGGCGCTGCGCACCAGTTACAACCCGATGATGCTGGCGCTGGCGCGGCTGGACATTCCGGTGGTGGCGGCGGTGAACGGCCCGGCGGCGGGCATTGGGTGCAGCCTGGCGCTGGCCGCCGATTTTGTCGTGGCGGCGGATACCGCCTATTTCCTTCAGGCCTTTGCCAATATCGGGCTGGTGCCCGATGGCGGGGCCAGTTGGACCCTGCCCCGGCTGATCGGCCTGCCCCGCGCGATGCAGATGATGATGCTGGGCGAGCGGATCAGCGCCGCGCAGGCAGCGGACTGGGGCATGATCTACCGGGTGGTGCCAGAGGCAGCGCTGCTGGACGAGGCGCGCGCGCTGGCGCTGCGGCTGGCGGGCGGCCCGACGCTGGCGCTGGGCCAAATGCGCCGCACCGTCCGTGCCGGGCTGGATCAGGATTTTGCCGCCACATTGGACGCCGAGGCGATGGCGCAGGGCATTGCCGGTGACAGCGCGGACGCGCGCGAAGGGATCATCGCCTTTCTGCAAAAGCGCCCGGCGCAATTTTCGGGCAAATAGCCGCCGCTACTCCGCCGCCGCGTCAAGCGCAGCCTTGTAAATGCTGGTTTTGGGCCGGGCGCACAGCCGCATCACCATCGGTTCAAAAAACTCCAGCGGCAGCGTGTCATAATCGGCATCAAAGGCCGCCTGGTCATATTTCTCGCAAAATTCGGCGCAGGCGGCATAATAGGGATGGCCCGCGAACTGGTCGCGCATGTTGCGGTCCATGCCCAGATGATGAAAGAAATAATGGCCCTGAAAAATCCCGTGGTGGGCAACGATCCAGTGATTTTCCTCGGACAAAAATGGCTTCAGGATCGCAGCGGCAATATCGGGGTGATTGAACGCGCCCAGCGTGTCGCCAATGTCATGGAGCAGCGCCATCACGACATATTCCTCATCCCGCCCGTCCCGGTGGGCGCGGGTGGCGGTTTGCAGGCAATGGGCCAGCCGGTCGATCGGAAAACCGCCATAATCGCCCGCAAGCAGCCGCAAATGGGCCAGAATCCGCGCGCCATTTTGCGGCGCAAATTGCATTTGCTCCGCCGCGATGATCGCCCAGTCGGCGGGCTGGCTGGCGGTCATGGCGGCGAAATTGGCGCGGGGGCGGGCGGCGTCAGCCATGGCGTTGCTCCTGTCAAAACACCCGGCAAAACTATCATTGCACCGCGCTGCGTCAAGCGAAGCGACATTGTCAGCCAAATCAGTTGAATACGCAG
>DAIUBZ010000117.1:3587-5870 GCA_036846445.1 Sphingopyxis sp.
CGGCGTCAGCCATGGCGGTGCTCCTGGTAAGCCTCTCTCCAACGCTAACAGGCCAGCGCCCAGCGTCAAGCGACGCGCGATAAGATGCGACATTGTCAGCCAAATCAGTTGAATACGCCGCCGCGACTTGGCATAGGACCGCAATGTTGTCGCAGAAAACCCGCTATGCCATTCGCGCCTTTCAGTATCTGGCCGATCACCATGGGCGTGGGTTGGTGCAATTGGCCGACATTGCTGCGGCGCAAAATATCCCGCCCAAATTCCTGACCGTGATCTTGTCGGAAATGACCCGCGAGGGACTGTTATTGTCAGTGCGCGGGCGCGACGGGGGCTATGAATTGGCGCTGCCGCCGATGGACATCAGCTATGGCGATCTGGTGCGGTTGACCCGGGGGTCGCTGGCGCTGGTGCCGTGCGCCAGCCGCCACGCCCATGAAAGCTGTAAAAATTGCCTGCCCGAAGCGGATTGCCGCTTGCGGCGGCTGATGCTGCAACTGCGCGATGAAACGGCCGCAATGCTGGACAATATCAGCTTGGCCGACACAGTGGAGATGGACAGCATGCCAGCCGACCAGCCGGAGGCCGCCGAGGCATGACAGCAGCCAACCGATGGCAAGGGTTGCACCATGCAGAGCGCGCTATGCCCGGTGGGATGTGTGCCCGGTGGGATGTGCCTGGTGGGATGTGCCCGATGGGATGTGATGGTGGAGCCTAGCGGATTCGAACCGCTGGCCTCTACAATGCCATTGTAGCGCTCTACCAACTGAGCTAAGGCCCCATAACATTACCCGGCCGGCACCGGGAGCGCTCGTTTATGCAGCTAATTGCTGCGGCGCAACCCCCTAGTTTCGGCCAAAGGCATTTTTGCCGCCGGGGCGGTGCAGCCTCCGCTGCCCCGCCCCGCGTCCATCAGCTTTCCTCGTCGCCATCGTCACCGGCGGCAACGCCCAAATCGTCGTCGCCGCCCAGATCGACATCATTGTCAGGCGAATCGCCGTCATCGACATCCACGTCCAAATCCACATCCGCCACCGCGTCAGCATCCTTGGGCTCTTTCGGCAATTCCTCAAACGGCATCGACTGTTTGGATTTCAGCACCGATTCCGGATACCATTGATAGCCGCTGGGGCTGGTGACCGGATCGTCCTTGCCCAGATCGTAAAAGCGCACTCCGGTTTTGGGGCAAGTGCGTTTTGTGCCCCATTCTGGCTTCACCATCGGTGCGAACCCTTTCACAAAATTGGAAAAAACTGTTTTCGATCAGCATGGCGAGCCCGCTGCCGTCGAATCGGGTTGCGCCTTGCCAGAATGCGGTGCCGCTGTCAAAAGCCCGGGCCATGACCCCTGCCCCCAGCCCTTCGCCAATTGCCCAGCCTGCCGCCTTTGTTGCCAGCACCCCGCTGACTGGCACCATCGCCGTGCCCGGTGACAAAAGCATTTCGCACCGCGCGCTGATTTTGGCGGCGCTGGCGGTTGGCACCAGCCGGATCAGCGGGCTGCTGATCGGCCATGATGTGATGGCGACGGCGGCGGCGCTTCGGGCGATGGGGGCCACGATTGCGGCCCAGCCAGACGGCGATTGGGTGGTCAGCGGCGTCGGAGTCGGCGGCTTGTTGCAACCAGCGGGCGCGCTGGACATGGGCAACAGCGGCACCTCGACCCGGCTGCTGATGGGGCTGGTCGCCAGCCACCCGATCACCGCCAGCTTTGTGGGCGATGCCAGCCTGAGCGCCCGCCCGATGGGCCGGGTGATCGATCCGCTGGCGGCGATGGGCGCAGATATCGCCGCATCGCCGGGGGCGCGCCTGCCGCTGATGGTGCGGGGGCTGATGCCGGCAGTGCCGCTGGAATATCGCCTGCCGGTCGCATCGGCGCAGGTAAAGTCGGCATTGCTGCTGGCCGCGCTGAACACGCCGGGCACCACGACAGTCATCGAGGCAATCCCGACCCGCGACCATAGCGAGCGGATGCTGGCCGGGTTTGGCGCGCCGATCCGCGTCGAGGTCAAGGCGGATGGCACCCGCCACATCCATCTGACCGGCCCGTGCGATTTGACGCCGCGGGACATCATTGTGCCCGGTGACCCATCGTCCGCAGCCTTTTTTATCGTGGCCGCGTTGATTGTGCCGGGGTCGGACGTGACCATCACCAACGTCGGGCTGAACCCCACCCGCGCGGGGCTGATCGGCGTGCTGCGCGCCATGGGCGGCGACATCACCGCGCTGAACCCGCGCACCGTGGGCGGCGAGCCAGTGGCGGATTTGCGGGTGCGGCACAGCGCAC
>DAIUBZ010000118.1:0-5855 GCA_036846445.1 Sphingopyxis sp.
GCTGGTGGATTGGGCCGATATTCCGGGGACGGAATGTCGGAGTCAATCCACTAGGACCAGCGGCGAAGGTCCGCCGCGATAATTGTCAGCATTTTTTACACTAGCACCGCCCTAACAAAGATGGTTAACGAATAAAGACATGAAAATGTGTTATATTTTAATTTGGCACGGCTTGTGCATCACGTTTGACATCGGGGCAGTCCGATAGATTTTTGCGGCGGGCCGCGCGGTTGGCCGGACAGTAAGGGGAAAGACGATGAAGCTGAAGAATGCGATTTTGGCCGGTTCGGCCGCCTTGGCCGCCATGGTGATGGCCGCTCCTGCTTCGGCAGCGGTCTATACCTATGGCATGAGCGGCAACGGCACGCTGACCATCAACACCACCACCAAGTCGGGCACCTGGAAGGCACCGGATTTCGATGTGCAGTTCACGAGCAATGATTTCGCCAATTTCACCGGCGGGCTGAAGCCGAATTTCACCGCGATCCTGGATCAACTGACCGGCACCTATACCGTCGGCGGCAAGGTGCTGACGCCCAACCCCAAGGGCAAATTCGACGTTCACCCGCAAAAGCTGATTTTCAACGGCACCAGCACCGTGAACCTGTGGGCATGGTGGGGCAACCCGATCAGCGCGGGTGACTATATCAAGCATATCCGCCGCGTGAATGTCACCCACCCCGGCACCACCTCGTCGGGCGGCACCCCGGTTTCGGAACCTGGCATGCTGGGCCTGTTCGCGCTGGGCCTGATGGGTCTGTGGGCTGGCGGCCGCCGCCGCCGGGTTGCGCCCGCTGGCATGAAGCTGGCCACCGCGTAACGCGCACCTCCGGCGGCCAACGGGCCGCTGGCAAACACCCCGCGCCGCCCGATGGGTTGGCGCGGGGTTTTTGTGTCAGCCGCGGGTGTCGACCATCACCACATCGGCGTCGGCAACAGCGGTGACGGTGATCTCGCTTTCGCCGCTGATCGCCACCCCGTCGCGCTCGGCAGCAACAATGCCACCAATCTCCACCGATCCGCTGGCCGGGACCAGATAGAGGTGGCGGCCGCGCGCGGCGGCATAGGTGGCGCTCTGCCCCGCCGCCAGCCGCGCCGTCACCAGCCGGGCATCGGCGCGGATGGGCAGGGCATCATCATCGCCCGCCATCCCGCTGGCCAGCACGGTGAACCGCCCGGTGCGATCAGCCGCCGGGAATTGCCGCGCCGCCCACGCCGCCGGGCCGCCGGCCTGGTCGGGGAAAATCCAGATCTGGAACAAATGGCACGGCTCAGCCTCGGCGTTAAACTCACTGTGGGTCACATTGCTGCCCGCGCTCATCACCTGAATATCGCCCGCCACCGTGCGCCCCTGGTTGCCCAGATGGTCGCGGTGGCTGATCGCGCCGCGCCGGACATAGGTGATGATTTCCATGTCCTGATGGCTGTGCGGCGGAAAGCCCGCGCCGGGCGCAATCACATCGTCATTCCACACCCGCAGCCGCCCCCAATTCATCCGCGCCGGGTCGTGATACCCAGCAAAGGAAAAATGGTGGCGCGCATCCAGCCAGCCATGGTTGGCGTGGCCCAGCGTGGAAAATGGGCGCAGGTCGATCATCATCGGTCTTTCACAAGGGGACAGGGCATTGCCCGCTGCTGAACGGTAAATGGGGCGGTCAGGCGCGGTTTCAACGATCGGACCGCGCGGCATCGCGGGCGCGACTCGCAGCTTTTTCGCCAGTTAAGCCAAAATTAACCTTTTCCCTTCATCTCTTTCATGGTTAATGCCGGATTGGGCGGTGGCCCGGTGGCGGGCGATGGTTTAAAACCAAGGGGTGTGCAATGCGCGTTTTGCTGATCGAAGACGAGCCGACAACGGCCAAGGCCATCGACACCATGCTGACCACGGAAGGCTTCAACGTCTATGGCACCGACCTTGGCGAAGAGGGCCTCGATCTTGGCAAACTCTATGATTATGACATCATCCTGCTCGATCTGAACCTGCCCGACATGCACGGCTATGACGTGCTGAAAAAATTGCGCACCGCCAAGGTCCAGACCCCGGTGCTGATCCTGTCCGGCATTGCCGAGATGGACAGCAAGGTCCGCTCGTTCGGCTTTGGCGCCGATGATTATGTGACCAAACCGTTTCACCGCGACGAACTGGTGGCCCGCATCCATGCCGTGGTCCGCCGGTCAAAGGGCCACAGCCAAAGCGTGATCAAAACCGGCAAGCTTCAGGTCAATCTGGACGCCAAGACGGTGGAAGTGGACGGGATGCGCGTCCACCTCACTGGCAAGGAATATCAGATGCTGGAACTGCTCAGCCTGCGCAAGGGCACGACCTTGACCAAGGAAATGTTCCTGAACCACCTCTATGGCGGGATGGACGAGCCGGAACTGAAAATCATCGACGTGTTCATCTGCAAGCTGCGCAAGAAATTGGCGCTGGCGTGCGGCGGTGACAATTATATCGAAACCGTGTGGGGCCGCGGCTATGTGCTGCGCGACATTGACGAAAATGGCAATGAAATCCGCCGGGTGGCGTAAAGCGCGTCCGCGATCCGGTTGAATCAGATCGAGCGCCCTATGGCGGCCCTGTGGGGCACGGGGCGGGTGCTCGGGTTCATGGCAATGAACCTTGGCATGAGCCAGGGTAAATATTGTAATCCATTGGTCGGGACGAGAGGATTCGAACCTCCGACCCCCACACCCCCAGTGTGATGCGCTACCAGGCTGCGCTACGTCCCGACCGGCCCGTGCTGGGCATGGCGCGGCCTTAGCGCCGCTGGTGCCGGGATGCAAGGCTGGCTTGCGGCTGGTTGCGCCGGGGCCGGGCGCGTGATAGGCGCGCCGCTCAGGTTGAAACCGGCGGCAGCGCCCCGATATGGGCGGGCTTGGCCAGGCCATTGGGAAAACGGAACAGCAGCAATGATGGCGATCGAGACGATGATGGCGGCGGGCGGGGCCGCGGCAGGGGGCGGGGCATCCGGCTTGGTGATGCTGTTGCCTTATGTGCTGATTTTCGTGGTATTTTACATGTTTTTGATCCGCCCGCAGCAACAGCGGTTGAAAAAGCACCGCGAGAAAATTGCGGCGGTCAAGGTGCGCGATTCGGTGGTGACCGCCGGCGGCGTGGTCGGCAAGGTCACGCGCGTCGATGACGATTATGTCGATGTCGAAATCGCCGCCGGGGTGAAGGTCAAGGTGGTCAAATCCACCCTGGGCGACATTTTGCCCCCCGGTGGCAAGCCAGCGAACGATTGACGCCCATGCTGAATTTTCCGCGTTGGCAGGCCATTGGCATCTGGCTGATCCTGATTGTGGGGGTGGTGTTTGCGCTGCCCAGCCTGTTGCCCGCATCCGTCACGGAAAAATTGCCCACGCCATTGCAGGTGAAAGTCAATCTGGGGCTGGACTTGGCTGGTGGCAGCCATTTGCTGCTGGAAGCTGATCTGGCCGATCTCAAAAAGACGCTGGCCGAGAAGATGGAAAAAACCGTCCGCGCCGCAATGCGGGGTCAGGCGGGGCCGGACGATGACATCGCGATTGGCGAGATGGATGTGACCGGCGGCACCATCAGCTTCATGGTCCGCGATGCCACCAAGCTGGACGAAGTGCGCGAACGGCTGTTCCGCGAGACCAGCGGCGCCAGCATGACCGGCCAGCGCGATTGGGACATTCGCTTTGTCGACACCACCCGGGTGGTGATGGAGCCGACCAGCGCGGGGCAGGCCGACGCGGTGGACCGCGCGATGGAAAGCGCCCGCGACATTATCGACCGCCGCGTCAACGCGCTGGGCACGCGTGAGCCGACGATCATCCGCCAGGGTGATGACCGGATCGTGGTCCAGGTGCCGGGGCTTCAGGACCCACAGGCGCTGAAGGATTTGCTGGGCCAGACTGCGCGGCTGGAGTTCCGGATGGTCGATGACAATGCCAATCCGGCGGAGGTTGCGGCGGGCCGGGTGCCGGTGGGCAGCGAATTGGTGCCGAACGCCGACCCCACCGCGCCAGTGCCGTTCGAGGTGCTGCGCCGGCAGGTGATGATCAGCGGCGACCAGTTGGTCGATGCGCGGCAAAGTTTCGATCAGGACGGCAATGCACCGGTCGTCACCATCCGCTTTGACGCGGCGGGCGGGGCGACCTTTGCCCGGGTGACGGCGCAGGCGGTGGGCAAACGCTTTGCCATGGTGCTGGACGGCAAAGTGTTGTCCGCCCCCAGTATCAATGAACCGATTTTGGGCGGCAGCGCCCAGATTTCGGGAAATTTCACGGTGGAATCGGCCAATAATCTGGCGATTTCGCTGCGGTCCGGTTCGCTGCCCGTCAAAATGGCGGTGGTGGAAGAACGGACGGTCAGCCCGGAGCTGGGCGCGGACAGCATCCGGCTGGGCGCAATTGCCGGGCTGATCGGCACGGCGGCGGTGTTGATTTTCATGGTGGTGGTTTATGGCCGCTTTGGGATTTACGCCAATATTGCGCTGCTGTTCAATCTGGCGCTGATCGTGGCGATCATGGCGGCGATGAACGCCACGCTGACCCTGCCGGGCATTGCCGGATTTGTGCTGACGGTCGGCGCGGCGGTGGACGCCAATGTGCTGATTAACGAGCGGATCCGCGAGGAATTGCGGCGCGGGCGCAAGGTGATCGACGCGGTCGAGACCGGTTACCGCGAGGCGTCGCGGGCGATTGTCGATGCCAACACCACCAATGTGATTGCGGCGGCCTTGATGTTCTGGTTTGGCTCCGGCCCGATCAAGGGCTTTGCGGTGGTGCTGACCATCGGGATTTTGACATCGGTGTTCACCGCTGTCGTCGTCACCCGGATGCTGGTGGCGGACTGGCTGCGCCGCGCCCGCCCCGCCGCTATCAATATTTGACAGGACAGATGCAATGCGGCTTTTGAAACTCGTCCCGGACAGCACCAACGTCGGCTTTGTCCGGTTGCGCAACCCGGCGATGGCGATCAGCTTGCTGCTGATGTTGGCATCACTGGTGCTGGTCGGCACGCGCGGGCTGAATTTGGGCATTGATTTTGTCGGCGGCCAGTCGGTGCGGGTTGAGTTTGCCGACAAGGCGCCGCCGGTCGGCGAATTGCGGGCAAAGGTGGCGGCCATCGGGTTGGGCGACCCGGCTATTCAGCAATTTGGGGCCAGCGAGGCGGTAACGATCCGCACCGCGCTGCCCGGCAATGACAAGGCGGCGGCGGATGCGGCGGGGCAGCGGCTGGTGGCGGGGATCAAGGCGGCATATCCCACCGCAACCACCGGTGCGGTCGAAACAGTGTCGGGCAAGGTGTCCGGCGAATTGCTGCAAACCGGGGCGATCAGTCTCTTGCTGGCGATGGTCGCAATTTCCGTCTACATCTGGCTGCGGTTCGAATGGCAATTTGGCGTTGGCGCCCTGTTTGCGCTGGTTCATGACGTGGTGCTGACCTTTGGCTTTTTTGCCGCCACCCAGTTGCAATTTGACCTGAATATCGTTGCGGCGCTGCTGACGATCATCGGCTATTCATTGAATGACACCATTGTCGTTTATGACCGGATCCGGGAAAATCTGAAAAAATATCGCAAGATGGATATTTTGGCGCTGCTGGATCTGTCGCTCAACGAGACGCTGGCCCGCACGGTGATGACCAGTCTGACGATGCTGATCGCGTTGTTGGCGCTGGTGTTTATCGGGCCGGATGTGATTTTCGGGTTTTCGCTGGCAATGCTGTGGGGCATTTTCGTCGGCACTTACAGTTCGATTTACACTGCCGCGCCGATCCTGGTGTGGCTGAAGGTCGGGCCGAACAGCTTCATTCCGCACAGCAGCGAAGGCGCGGGCGGCGCGGAACGGGTCAAGCGCGCCGATGATGGCGCGGTGGTTTA
>DAIUBZ010000119.1:0-3162 GCA_036846445.1 Sphingopyxis sp.
CGGACGTGGTCGCGCTGCTTCAGGCGGCGAATGTCGTGGGCACCTCGGCCCGTTTCTTCATCAACGGCATCGACACCCGGACCCAGGGCGTCGATGTGGTCGCCAGCTATCGCCTGCCCGATTTTGGCCTGGGCCAGGTGACGTTGACCGCCGGTTACAATATCAATGACACGGAAATCACCGACCGGCGCAGCTTTGGCATTTTTGGCACCCAGCGGCTGTTCGCCCGGCCGGAGTCCTTCCGCCTGACCGATGGCCAGCCCGCCAACAAGCTGAACATCGGGCTGGACTGGGAAAATGGTCCGGTGGGCCTGACCGCCCGCGCCAACCGTTATGGCAGCGTGTTCCTGCCCGGCACGACCCCGGAGATCAATGTGGCCAAGGGCGCGGCGACGAACGACTTCACCCTGTCGCCCAAGACGGTGGTGGATCTGGAGGTGCGGTTCAACCCGGTCGAGGCCGTGCAACTGGCGATTGGTGCCAATAATCTGCTCGACGAATATCCTGATCGTTTGCGCTTTGTCGCGCCATTTGGGGCCAATAATGCCTTCCTGCCCTATTCGTCGCAGTCGCCCTTTGGCTTCAGCGGGCGGTTCGTTTACGGCCGGGTCAGCGTCGATTTCTAAATCACGCCGGTCGGATGAAAAACCCCGGTGCAGGCACGCCGCCTGTGCCGGGGTTTTTGCTGGGCGGAACCAATTGGCCCGCGCCGCGCTGGTGCAACATGGCAAATGACGATGAATTGGCCGCGCGCGGCCGGGCAGTGCCCAGCGGGCGGGTGGCGCGGGTCGCGGGTTTTGGCCGTCTGGCGGGCGGCGTGGCGGGCGGGATGCTGGCAGAGGGGGCGCGGCGGCTGGCGGCGGGCCAGCGCCCCCGGCTGGACGAGCTGATCCTGACCCCGGCAAACGCCACCCGGGTGGCCGACCGCTTGTCGCACCTGCGCGGCGCGGCGATGAAGCTGGGCCAGATGATTTCGATGGATGCGGGCGATTTTCTGCCGCCGGAACTCAGCACGATATTGGCCCGGCTGCGCAATCAGGCCTATCGGATGCCGCCCGCTCAGCTTGACGGGGTGCTGCGCGCCGAATGGGGCGCGGATTGGCGGCGGCGCTTTGCCCATTTCGAGGCGGCACCGATTGCGGCGGCATCGATTGGCCAGGTCCACCGCGCCACCCTGCCCGATGGCCGCAAATTGGCGATCAAGGTGCAATATCCCGGCGTCGCCGCCAGCATTGATGCCGACATCGACAATGTTGCCACCTTGCTGAAATTGTCGGGGCTGCTGCCTGCCGGGCTGGACCTTGCCCCCTTGCTGACCGAGGCGAAGCAGCAATTGGCCGAAGAAGCGGATTATCGGCGCGAGGGCGCGCAGCTTGCCGCCTATGCCGCGCGGTTGGCCGGGGATGACCGCTATCTGGTGCCGGGGCTGGTCGCGGAATTGACCACCGACCGGGTGCTGGCGATGGACTTTGTCGATGGCCGCCCGATTGAGACGCTGGAGGCGGCGGATCAGGCGACGCGCGATGCCGCCATGACCAATTTGATCGAGTTGGTGCTGACCGAATTGTTCCAGTTCGGGGTGATGCAGACCGACCCCAATTTCGCCAATTACCGGTGGCAGGCGGACAGGGGGCGCATTGTGCTGCTGGATTTTGGTGCGGCGCGGGCGGTGCCCCCGGGGGTTGCACGCGGCTATGGTGCGATATTGGCGGCGGGGCAGGCGCGGGACCAGGCGGCGATGCTGGACGCGGTGGTGGCGGCGGGGCTGCTGGGCGATGCCGCGGTGGCCGGGCACCGCGCGGCGGTGCAGCGGATGATCGCCGCGATTGACGAAACCCTGCACCGCCCCGGCCCGTTTGATTTTGGCGACCGCGCCTTTGTGCCGGTGGTGCGCGAAGAGGTCGGCCCGCTGGTTGCTGACCGCCCGACGTGGCACATTCCGCCCGCCGAGATGCTGTTTGTACAGCGCAAGATCAGCGGGACCGCCCTGCTGGCGGCGCGGCTGAAGGCGCGGGTGGATGTGCGGGGGCTGATTGCCCAGGCGCTGGCGGCGGCTGCGGTGTAAACGCCCCCAGACAAGCTGTTTCCCCCCCCGGCAAAAATCCGCTAAGCCCTTGCTGCAACTCTCAACAACGTCAGCGGGCCGATTTCGCGCATGGACCTTTATCTTCCCGTCGCCAATTTGTCGGTCAATGTGTTTGTGATTGTCATGCTGGGCGGCGGCGTGGGCTTTTTGTCGGGAATGTTCGGCGTGGGCGGCGGTTTTTTGACGACGCCGCTGCTGATATTTTACGGCATTCCGCCCACGGTTGCGGCGGCATCGGCGGCCACCCAGGTCACCGGGGCCAGCGTGTCGGGGGTCATGGCGCATCTGGAACGCGGCGGCGTGGATATCCAGATGGGCGGGGTGCTGGTGGCTGGCGGGCTGATCGGCGCGCTGATCGGCGCGGCGCTGTTTGAACTGCTGACCGGCTGGGGCCAAATCGATACGGTCATCTCGCTGCTGTATGTGCTGCTGCTTGGCGGAGTGGGCACGGTGATGGCGCGGGAATCATGGGCCGCGATCGCGGCGCAGCGCCGAGGAATGCCCGCCCCGGCGCGCAAACGGCGGCACCATCCGCTGGTGGCGACCTTGCCCTATCGCTGGCGCTTTTATCGGTCCGGCCTCTATATTTCGCCGATTGCGCCGCTGGTGGTCGGGGCGGTGGTTGGCATATTGACGATGCTGCTGGGGGTGGGCGGCGGCTTTATCATGGTGCCGGTGATGCTGTATATTTTGGGCATGGGGGTCAAGGTGGTGGTCGGCACCTCGCTGTTCCAGATATTGTTCGTCACCATGGCCACCACCCTGGTCCACGCGCTGACGACCAAGGCGGTGGACATTGTGCTGGCGGTATTGCTGCTGTTGGGCGGGGTGGTCGGCGCGCAATTTGGCGCGCGGGTGGCCCAGAAATTGCCGCCGGAAAAGCTGCGGATGGGGCTGGCCGTGCTGGTGCTGCTGGTCGCGGGGCGGATGGCGCTGGGGCTGGGGTTCCGGCCCGATGAAATTTACACGGTGCAATGAGGCGCGCCTGCGCCTCCAGCTGGGCAATGAGGCGCGCCTGCGCCTCCAGCTGGCTGGCCATCGCCGCGCTGGCGGCGACGGCGCTGCCTGCTGCCGCC
>DAIUBZ010000119.1:3172-5852 GCA_036846445.1 Sphingopyxis sp.
GTTCCGGCCCGATGAAATTTATACGGTGCAATGAGGCGCGCGTGCAAATCGGTCTGGATCGCGGTCGCCGCGATGGCGTCGGCGCTGCCTTTGCCCGGCCCAGCCGCAGAGCCGGTGCTGGTGCCCGATGTGTCCAGCCGCACGGTCGACATCAAATACAGCTTCACCGGCGAAACGCTGACCCTGTTTGGCGCGATTGTCTATCCCGGCCAGCGCCTGCCCAGCGAGCGCGCCGACATTGTGGTGGTGCTGAAAGGCCCGGTGCGCCCGATTGTGGTGCGGGAAAAGCGGCGCATCGCCGGCATCTGGATCAATGCCGACAGCGTGGTGATGCGCTCTGCGCCGGGCTATTACGCGATCGGTGCCTCGGCCCCGCTGGAACAATTGTTCGATGAACGCACAGCGGCGATTTACGAATTGGGGCTGGCCAATTTGCAAATGTCGCCCACCGGCTTTGGCGAGCCGGACCGGCTGGTGCGGTTCAAGGCGGGGCTGGCCGATATGTATCGCCGCCGGGGGCTGTTTTTCGAAGATGAATCGGCGGTCGAAATCACACGAGGGGTGCTGTACCGCGCCGATATTCCGGTGCCGGCGCGGGTGCCGGTAGGGGAATATCGGGCCGAGACCTATTTGATCAGCGGCGGGCGGGTGCTGGCGGTGGCGGCGCGCGATGTGAGCATCCGCAAAACCGGATTTGAACGCTTTGTGGCCGAACGGGCGGAGCAAGACAGCCTGCTCTATGGGCTGACCGCAATCATCCTGTCGCTGTCGCTGGGGTATATTTCGGCGATCGCCTTTCGGCGCCGCTGAGTGGTAAACCGTCTATTTACCTTGCTGGCCTAGGAACAGCCCCTGTGGATCGCCGCCACGTCGCCAGTCCCGGTGCCGTGGCCGCCGCAAGGATGACAGCATGGATATGCCAGGCGGGCCGCCGCGCCCTTCCGCTCCCAACGCCGCCCCGGCCGGGGAACCCGCGACTGCACGCATCCTCATGCCCGGCGCACGGCCAGCGGCGCCGGTGGCGCGGGCCGAGGTGCGGGTGCCGGTTGGCGCGGCGCCGGCTTTGCCGCGCTATGCAATTGAAGAGCTGCTGGTCGGTGAAATTGTTCAGATTACCGGCTCAGCCTCGAAAATCCTGCTGGATGCCGCCGCGCTGACCAAGCTCAGCGCCTCCGCCGACGCCTCGGTCGCCATGGCAGGCCAGGTGGGGTCACAGGTGAAGATCCGGGTGGGCGGCATTTGGCTGTTGGGGTCCATCCGCGACCAGGCGCTGCACGAACGGGCCGAAGGCTTGATCGTGGCGACCATCGATTTTCTGGGCGAGGGGGACGAGGAAAAACTCACCGGCCGCATCCACAGCTTTCGCCGGGGGGTTACCCGCTTCCCGATTCCCGGCAGCCAGGTTTATGCCGTCACCACCCCCGATTTGCGCCAGGTTTATGCTGCCGATGGCCGGGCCAATGTCGAAATCGGCAATGTCTATCCGACCCGGGATATTCGCGCCTCGCTCTATATTGACGCGATGCTGGGCAAACATTTCGCCCTGCTCGGCTCCACCGGCACCGGCAAATCGACCAGCGCGGCGCTGATCCTGCACAAGATCTGCGAATTGGCCCCTCAGGGTCATATTGTGATGATTGATCCGCACGGCGAATATTCGGCGGCGTTCAAATCCACCGGCGCGCTGTTCGACGTTGACAATCTGGCCATGCCCTATTGGCTGATGAACTTTCAGGAACATTGCGAGGTGTTCATCACGTCGCAGGGCAAGGACCGGCAGGCCGATTGCGACGTGCTCAGCCGCTGCCTGCTCGCCGCCCGCGCGAAGAATCGAGCGGCGGAGGGCATGACGAAAATGACCGTCGATTCGCCGGTCCCCTATCTCATCTCTGACCTGCTCAACATTTTGCTGAATGAAATGGGCAAGCTGGACAAGGCCACCTCGTCCGCACCCTTCATGCGGATTCGCGGCAAGATCGAGGAAATGCGCGCCGACCCGCGCTATAATTTCATGTTTTCGGGCATGTTGGTGGCCGACACCATGGCCAGCTTTCTGGCCAAGATTTTCCGCCTGCCCTCCGATGGCCGCCCGATTTCGATCATCGACGTGTCCGGCGTGCCCAGCGACATTACCGGGGTGGTGGTGGCGGTGCTGTCGCGGCTGGTGTTTGACTATGCGATCTGGTCGCGGGGCGAGCCACAGCGGCCCATTTTGCTGGTGTGCGAGGAAGCCCACCGTTACATCCCCGCTGGCGATACCGGCCAGGGCCAGGCGGTGCGCAAAATTCTCGAGCGCATCGCCAAGGAAGGCCGGAAATATGGCGTGTCGCTGGGCCTGATTACCCAGCGGCCATCCGATCTGGCCGAGGGGGTGTTGTCACAATGCGGCACGATCATCGCCATGCGGCTGAACAATGAACGCGATCAGCATTTTGTCCGCGCCGCCATGCCAGAGGGCGCACGCGGATTTATCGACAGCATTCCGGCGCTGCGCAACCGCGAATGCATTATCTGCGGCGAGGGGGTATCGATCCCGGTGCGGGTCTATCTCGACACGCTGGCCGAAGAAAAGCGACCGGCGTCCAGCGATCCGGTTTTCTCTGACTTGTGGCGCGAAACCGGCGGCGAGGCGGAGATTCTGGACCGGGTGGTCAAACGCTGGCGCAGCCAGGGGCGCTAG
>DAIUBZ010000120.1:0-1201 GCA_036846445.1 Sphingopyxis sp.
CAGCGGCACGCGGGGGCTGGCAGCCAGCGCGGCGTTGACGCTCTGCGGCTTGGCCGGGGCGGTTGCGCCCAGCGCGGGCGCGGCGGTGGCTGATCCCGCCGTCGGTGGCGGTGCGCCCAATTCACCGCTGTCGGCGGCGGGCAGGGGGCCGGATGCGGGCGCTGCCGTCGGCGTGGGTTTGGCGGGGGCCACAACCTCGGGAAAAAAATAGGCCGCCGCGTAATTCCACCCGATCAGGATCAGCACCGACAACAAAATGGCGGTAATCAGGTTGCGCTTGTCATCCACGGTCAAACATCACTTTCACGGGGTTATCGGACGGTGCCGTCGGCAGCGCGGCATAAGTCAGGGCACGGGGTCATGGCCATGGCCGCCCCACGGATGGCAGCGCAATAGCCGCTTTGCCGCCAGCCAGCCACCCTTGATTGCGCCATAGCGGCCAATTGCGGTGATGGCATAGGCGCTGCACGACGGCGTGTATCGGCAAGTGGGGGCGAGCAGCCGCGAGGGGCCAATTTGCCACAGCCGGGCGATCAGGATCAACACCCGGGCAATCACCGCGCGCTTGCCGCCAGTTTGCGGGTGGCGCGGCGCATCGCATCGGCGATTTCGGCCTGGGTGGCGGCAAAATCGCGGGCATTGCCGCCGGGGCGACCGATCAGCACATGGTCAGCCCCGGCAATCCCGTGGCGGGGCAGCACATCGGCGATCATTGCCCGCAGCCTGCGCTTCATCCGGTTGCGGGCCACCGCATTGCCAATTTTCTTGCTGACGGTCAGGCCGATGCCCATCGCCGGGCTGTCATCGCCGCGCGGCCGCACCAACAGCACGCAACCCGGAAGCGGCAAGCGCAACCCACGGTTTGCAGCCAGAAATTCCGGCCGCCGGACCATTTTGCGAATAAGCGCGGGCTGGGCCATGCGCAGGCGGTGCCCGGCGCAGAGGCTCAGGCCGACAGGCGCTTGCGGCCACGGGCGCGCCGCGCCGCCAAAATCCGGCGGCCACCCACAGTTGCCTTGCGGGCGCGAAAGCCATGGCGCCGCTTGCGCACCAGGCGGCTGGGTTGAAACGTGCGCTTCATGGCGAAATCCTCAAACTGGGTCGAATCGAATCAAAACAATAAAACAGCCGCCAAAAGCGGCGGCGTTTTCACGCTGCCGCGCCTAACCATGCCCGCCGCCCAAGTCAATCATCTTGCGCC
>DAIUBZ010000120.1:1301-5848 GCA_036846445.1 Sphingopyxis sp.
TTTTCACGCTGCCGCGCCTAACCATGCCCGCCGCCCAAGTCAATCATCTTGCGCCTTTGCGGCGCGGGCATCTTGCGCCTTTGCGGCGCGGGCATCTTGCGCCTTTGCGGCGCGGGCATCCTCGCCTTCGCCCGACGCGGCCCTGTCCCGGCCCGGCCGCCGCCGCCGGTTCAGCACCCGGTCCACCCATTTGGCGGGGCGCGGGTTGTGCCGCATCCAGCGGCTGAACTTGCGCTTGGCCCAGAAGCTATTTTGCAGGGCCAGCGCCAGGCCGATGGGGAACAGGATGATAAATCCCGGCCCGGGCAGGATGCCGATCAGGGGCGCGATCAGCATCAGCGCCACGCCCACACCAAACAAGATCCGCCGGATCAGGGCAATCCGCTGGATGCGGCGATAGAGGCTGGAAGCGGCCATAGCCAAGATGTGGCCATCGCCTGTCCCCGGCACAAGCCGCGCACCGCGCGATTGATCGAAGCGGGGCGTCAGTTGATCGCAGCAAAAGCGGCCATATCGCGGCGGCTGAGCAGCCGGACCGAGGCAAAGCCCGTGCTGTTGGTCAATTGGTAGAAGGCGCGGGCGCGGGCATCGTCCATACCCATTTCGCGGTAGAAATCGAGATATTCGCGGTGGACCGGATGGTCGGCGGGATAGTCACGCGCCTCCAGCCCATCCTCGTCCTGCCAACTGTGCACGCCGAATTCGGCATCGTCGGCGGCGGTCCGGACTGCACCCGCCAACCACAACTCCACCGCGCCCGACCGCACCGAGCCGCCGCTCGGGACATGGGTGGCAATGCCATGTTGGCGAATCATCCGCGCCAGCCGCAGGTTCGCCGCCTCGTCCAGGCTGCCGGGGCAGTCGATCATGTCAATTCGCCGCACCCCGGGGTGGGCGGTCAGCAGCGCGGCGAATTGGCGCGGGGTTGCCGCCGTGACATCGCCTGCCATCCGCACCACGCCGCCCCCACCCACCGTGAATGGGCCAAAGCGGGCAGCGGCACCGGGCGATTTGCCAAGCGCCAGCACGGGCGACGGGGCAAAACGCTGCATCGCCCGTTCGCTGTCTGGCCCGTCCGCCGCTGCCTGACCGGCCAGCGCCTCATCGGCCAGCAGCAGGGCCAGCGCGGGATCGGTGCCGGCAACATCCTCGGCGGTGTCGCGGGGCGGGCTGGCGATGACGGTGGTGATGGTGGTGACGGTGGTGACCACTTCAGCAGCGAGTGCCGGGGCGGGCGCAAGTGCGGCCAACGCCGCCAGGCCAGCACAGAGGCCCAGCCGCAGGTGGGATGTGATCGGGTTGAGGCGAACCAGACGGTGGATCATGGCAGCGGGTGTGCCGCGCGCGCGGTCAATCAACTGCCAATTGGCGCGGTGACGCGGCGGTTAACCCCAATGCGGGACAGGCCCGCACCCATGCTGCTGCTTTACCGCTTGTTTACCCAGCGATGGCAAGACGCAGTGTCAAGACTCTCAGCGGCGAGGAACGGCACCAGCATCATGATCAAGCGGCGGGCATATGGCGAGGCGATCGGCGATACGCTGAGCACCAACACGCGCACCCGCCGCGCCCGGCTGACCGCCGAGTTTGAGCTTGAGCTGGGCATTGACCATGTTGCCCGCGCAAAGGCTGCGGCGGATTATGCCCAATGGTTGCGGCTGAAAGCCATCATCATCTGGACGGTGGCGCTGATCTTCTTTGTGATCGCCCTTCTGAAAATGTGGGAGATCAGCAAGCTGAACGAAATCCCGTTCAGCGGCACCCACATCGAATTGCCCGCATGGATGGACAATCGCTCGACCAATTTTTGACGGCCACTCCAATCAACGCGCCGCTGGCGATCAATATACCCGCGCCTTGGGCTTGATATATTCGACATCGTCGGACAGCGTATATTCGTGGACCGGGCGGTAATCGATCGTCACCGTGCCGCCGCCGCGCGCGTTGCTGGGCCCGCCCCAGCCGTTGAACCATGCCGCCGTGTGCTTCATCCAATTGGCGTCATCGCGGTCCGGGAAATCCTCGTGCGCATGCGCGCCCCGGCTTTCCTTGCGGTTGGCGGCGCTGTGCATCGTGACCGCGGCCTGCGCGATCAGATTGTCGAGTTCCAGCGTTTCAATGAGGTCGGTGTTCCAGATCAGGCTGCGGTCGGTGATGCCAATATCGTCCATCCGGGCATAGGTCGCATCCAGCTTGGCCTTGCCCGCGTCCAGCAGCGCCGTATCGCGGAACACGGCGCAGTGGGTCTGCATCGTCCGCTGCATATCCAGCCGGATTTGCGCGGTGGGCGATGCGCCCTTGGCATGGCGGAAATGGTCGAGCCGCCCCAGCGCGAAATCGGCGCTGTCGCCGGGCAGGGTGGGCACGGCCGCGCCGGGCTTCACTGTCTGGGCCAGCCGCTGGCCCGCCGCCCGGCCAAACACGACCAGATCAATCAGGCTGTTGGACCCCAGCCGGTTGGCGCCATGCACCGACACACAGGCCGCCTCGCCCACCGCAAACAGGCCGGGGACGATGGTTTCGGGATCGCCGTCCTTCACCGTCATCACCTCGCCCCAATAGTTACAGGGAATGCCGCCCATATTATAATGCACGGTCGGACATACGGGCAGCGGCTGGCGGGTCAGATCAACCCCGGCGAAAATCTTGCCAGTCTCGGTGATGCCGGGCAGCCGCTCGGCCAGCACCTTGGGATCGATATGGTCGAGGTGCAGGTAAATATGGTCGCCGTGCGCGCCAATGCCGCGCCCTTCGCGCATTTCCAGCGCCATCGACCGCGACACCACATCGCGCGACGCCAGATCCTTGGCCGACGGGGCATAGCGTTCCATGAACCGCTCGCCCTCCTTGTTGGTCAGATAGCCGCCCTCACCCCGGGCACCTTCGGTAATGAGCACGCCCGCGCCATAAATGCCGGTGGGATGGAACTGGACAAATTCCATATCCTGCAGCGGCAGGCCCGCGCGCAAGACCATCCCGCCGCCGTCGCCGGTGCAGGTGTGGGCGCTGGTGGCGGTGTAATAGGCGCGGCCATAGCCACCGGTCGCCAGCACCACCGCCTGAGACCGAAAACGGTGGATGCTGCCGTCTTCCATGCACAGGGCGATCACCCCCCGGCATTCCCCGTCGATCATGATGAGGTCGATGGCAAAATATTCGATAAAGAAATCCGCCGCATATTTCAGCGACTGTTGGTACAAAGCGTGCAGCATCGCATGGCCGGTGCGATCGGCGGCGGCACAGGTGCGCTGAACCGGCGGGCCTGCGCCCATATTCTGCATATGACCGCCAAATGGCCGCTGATAAATGGTGCCGTCGGGGTTGCGGCTGAACGGCATGCCGGCATGTTCCAGTTCATAAACCGCCTGCGGTGCCTCGCGCACCAGATATTCGATCGCGTCCTGATCGCCCAGCCAGTCGCTGCCCTTGACCGTGTCATACATATGCCACGACCAATGGTCCGGGCTGTTGTTGCCCAGGCTGGCGGCGATACCCCCTTGGGCGGCCACGGTGTGGCTGCGCGTCGGGAACACCTTGGTGATACAGGCGGTTTTCAGCCCAGCCTCGGCGCTGCCCATGGTTGCGCGCAGCCCCGAACCGCCCGCACCAACCACCACCGCATCATAAACATGGTCGATAATCTGATATGCGGCGGTCATGCTGCACTTGTCCCCGTTGCTGAAAGCACCAGCCGCACGACCATGAAAATGCCGTAAGTCGCGCCGCCAAAAGCATAGAAATTCAAAGCTACCAACGCCGCAAGCCGGGTGGCGTTCCCGTGCAGATAATCCTCGATCAACACTTGCAACCCCAGCCGCAGGTGCCAAAAAATGCTGAGGATCGCCAGAATCAGGGCAAAAGCCACCATCGGCTGCGCTGCCCAACTGCGCACGTCATTGAAACTGCCCAAATCCAGCCGCACCAGCGACACGAGCAGCCAGACCACCAACCCCGCATTCGCCAGCGCCGTCAGCCGCTGCGCCAGCCAATGGTGCGACCCTTCCCTGGCTGAGCCAAGCCCGCGCACCCGGGCCAGGCTGGTGCCGCCGCTGATCGGACCGCTCATGACAATTTCGCTCCAAAGATAAACGCCCACAGCGCCGCCGTCGCCAGCAACGCGCCACCCGCCACCGCTCGCGACCAGCGCGCATTGGATTTCAGCTCATAGCCTGCGCCGGTGTCCAGAATCAGATGGCGGATGCCGGAAAACAGATGCTGGAAAAATGCCCAGCTCAGGCCAACCACCACCAGCTTGCCGATGACATTGGTGATCTGGTGAAACAGTCCGGCGTCCGGATCATGCCACACCAGCTTCAAAAATGCGGCATAGCTGTCCGCGCCGCCCGCCAGCGCACCCAGCCAGCCGAGCAGCAACAAGGTGCCGCCGATCGCCAGCGCATCCCCGCTGACCCGGTGCAGGATGGAAACCAGCATGTGCGGGCCCCATTTGTAAACCTGAAGATGCGGCGAAATCGGGCGTTTGCGCAGGTTTCGGCTGGCCATATCATTCCCATTGCAACTGGCGTCGGCCACCGGATGCTGACCTT
>DAIUBZ010000121.1:0-5831 GCA_036846445.1 Sphingopyxis sp.
AGTTCCAGCCAGCGGTCCTCGGCGGCGGCGCGTTCGGCGTTCAGCGCGGCGACCTCGGCCATCAGGGCGGCAAAGCGGGCCGGGTTGGCGGTGAACAGGTCGCCATCGGCTAGCGCGGCCTGTGCTGCCGCCAGTTCGCGGCCAATTTCTTCGACCCGCGCGGGCAATCGGTCATAATCGCGCTGGTCCTTGTAGCTCAGTTTTTTGCGCGGCGGGGCGGGTGGCGCTGGCGCAGTGGGTGACGGGCGTTTGGTGGTGGCGCGGGGGCTGCGTGCGGCGGCATCGGCGGCGCGCAGCCGTTCCCAATCGGCATAGCCGCCCGCGACAATATCAACCTTGCCCGACCCGTCCAAGCCGAGCGTGACCGTTACCGTGCGGTCCAGAAAATCCCGGTCATGGCTGACCAGCAGCACCGTGCCCGCATAATCGGCGATCACTTCCTGAAGCAAATCCAGCGTTTCCAGGTCCAGATCATTGGTCGGCTCGTCCAGCACCAGCAAATTGGATTCGCGGGCAAATTCGCGGGCCAAGAGCAGCCGCGAGCGTTCCCCGCCCGACAATGTCGCCACCGGCGTGTCGGTCAGCGCGGGGTCGAACAAAAATTCCTTGAGATAGCCTTTGATATGTTTGCGGACCCCGCGCACATCGATCCAGTCGCCGCCATCGGCCAGCACGTCGCGCACGCGCTTGTCGGCGCTCAGCAATTGCCGTTGCTGGTCGATGATGATGCCGTTCAGGCTGGGGGCCAGCGTCACCGCGCCGGTGCCCGGCACTTGCTCGCCGGTCAACAGGCGCAACAGGGTGGTTTTGCCCGCACCATTCGCGCCGACGATGCCGATGCGGTCGCCGCGTTGCACCCGAAAATCAAAATCGCGGATGATGGTGCGCCCGCCGAATGCCACGCTGACCCCCTCGGCATGGATCACGGTTTTCGAGCGGCCATCATCGATTTTCAGCCCCAATTTGGCGGTGCCCGGGCCGCCGATCATCGCGGCGCGCTGCGCCCGCATTTCGCTGAGTTTTTCCAGCCGCCCCTGGTTGCGCTTGCGCCGGGCGGTGACGCCGCGCTCCAGCCAATGTTCCTCCAGCCGCAGCCGCGAGTCCAGCCGGTGCGCGGCGCGCTCTTCCTCGGCCGCAATCGCCTCCATCCACGCATCAAAGCCGCCAAAGCCAATATCTTTGCGGCGCAGCATCCCCCGGTCCAGCCACACCGTCTGGCGGGTCAGACGGGTCAAAAAGGTGCGGTCATGGCTGATCGTGATGAACGCGCCGCCATAACGGCCCAGCCATGCCTCCAGCCAGTCGATTGCGGCTAGATCAAGGTGGTTGGTCGGCTCGTCCAGCAGCAACAGGTCGGGCGCCTGTGCCAACGCCCGGGCAATTGCGGCCCGCCGCCGCTCGCCGCCGCTGGCGGTCGCGGCCTCGGTGCCCATATCAATCCCCAATTGGTCGGCAATCGCCAGCACATCATGGGCGGCGGGGGCATCCCTCCCGCCCAGCGCATAATCCATCAGCGTGGGAAATGGCGCAAAATCGGGCGATTGCTCCAGCATCACGACCCGCCGCCCCGGCACCACCACCCGGCGGCCAAGGTCGGCGTCAATCTGGCCCGCCAGCAGTTTGAGCAGGCTGGTCTTGCCCGCGCCGTTGCGGCCGATCAGCGCCAGTCGGTCCTGGGGCTGGATGTGAATGTCCAACCCCTGAAACAACCAGCGCCCGCCGATTTGCAGGCCCAGCCCTTCATACGCTAAAATTGGTGCGGCCATGGTGGCGCGCCTAGCCGCCCGGGGGCGGGGGCGCAAGCGGCGGCAGGGCCGCGGCGGGCCACGGCCATGGCCGCTCGCGCAGCCATTTGGTGATGATATATTTGCGCCCCCGCCGCACCTTCATGCCCGCATGGATGGTGGCCGGATTGGGGGTGCCGTCCGCGCCGACATTGTTCCACGCCAGCAATTTGCCGATCTCGGGCTGGTGCAATTTGCCGGTGGCGGGAAAGCGGGTTGCCCCGCCTGCGCCGGGAACATTGAGGTAGATCATCATGGTCCAGGTGCGTTGGCCGGACACGGCGCAAAATTGCGCCCAATCCGCGCCGTCCCGCTCAAAATAATCGGTGTGGGCCTTGAACTCCTGCCCCACGTCATAGCGCTGGCCCTGCAATGGCTCACCATAGGCCAGCGGCACCCCGATCAGCGCATGTAGCCGCTGGTTCAGCGCTGCCACCACCGGGTCGTCGTGGTCCAGATCGCCGGTGCTGCTGGTGCGAAAGCCAGTGTCGCCGTTGGGATCCGCCAGGGTGGAGGGCCGGGCGGCGGCGTCGATGCGGGCGATCAGCGCGGCGCAGGCATCGGCATCCAAAAAGCGGGGCAGGATGAATTGGTCCAGCTTGGTCGTGGGGGCGCGGCGGATGCCCGGCACCAGCGCCAACCGCCCCGCGCCGCCCGCCGCGCCAGATGTCGCGGTATCGACATGGAAGCGGCTGGGCAGCGGGGATGGCGGCGGGCGCATGACCGGCGTTTAGCCGAGGCGCGCCGCCGCAACAATGCTTGACGCGCAGCGCTCCGCTCGCGTATCGCGCCGGGTGCTGGAGGTGGCGCAGACGCCCGTCAGCCGTGGCGACCATAGCTCAGTTGGTTAGAGCGCCGGTTTGTGGTACCGGAGGTCGCGGGTTCGAGCCCCGTTGGTCGCCCCATTTTTTCTTGTTGGTCCTGGGTCCGCACGCCGTCCGATTGGCCGGTGACATTTGCCGGGCGACGCATTATTGCGCGCGGCGGTAACAATCATTCGCGCAGCGCGGGGGACTATCGGCGATGGACATGGTGTGGGATTATCCCGATTTCGACGGGCACGAACGGGTGTGCTGTTTTCATGATGCGGCCAGCGGGCTGAACGCGATCATCGCCATCCACTCCACCCACCTTGGCCCGGCAGCCGGAGGCACGCGTTTCTGGCATTATGCCCGCACGGGCGCTGCGCTGACCGATGCGCTGCGCCTGTCGCGGGGCATGAGCTATAAAAATGCCATGGCCGGGCTGGCGGTGGGCGGCGGCAAGGCGGTGATTGTCGCGCCGCCGGGCGGGGGCAAATCGCCCGAATTGCTGGCGGCATTTGCCCGGGCGGTGGACAGTCTGGGCGGCGATTATGTGACCGCCCAGGATGTGGGGATGGCCGAGGCTGACATGGTGGCGCTGGCGGCCACCACCGCCCATGTGGCCGGCCTTCCGAGTCAGGGCGGTGATCCCGGGCCATATACTGCGCGCGGCGTGTATCTGGGGGTGAAGGCAGCGGCGCGGCGGGCGCTGGGCGTGGATGATCTGAACGGAGTGCGGGTGGCGGTGCAGGGGGTGGGCAGCGTCGGCGGCGGCCTTGCTCGCCATCTGGCGGCGGCTGGAGCCTCGCTGGTGCTGGCCGATGCCGATGCCGCCCGCGCGGCGGCGCTGGCGGCGGACCTCGGCGCAGCGGTGGTGGCGGCGGATGCGATCATGACCGTGGAGGCTGACATATTGGCCCCATGTGCGCTGGGCGCGGTGTTGACGGAAACCAGCGTGGGGGCGCTGCGGGTGCGGGCGGTCGCGGGCGGCGCGAACAACCAGCTCGCCACCGGGACAGAAGATGCGCTGCTGGCCCAGCGCGGCATCGTCTATGCCCCTGATTATGTCATCAACGCGGGCGGCATCATCAATGTGATGCGGCTGACCGATGGCGCGGTTGATGCGGATGTGAACGCCCGCATCGACGCCATTCCGGCGCGGCTTGACGCAATCTGGGACGAAAGCGCCGCCAGCGGCTTGGCACCGGCGGCGGTGGCCGATGCGATGGCGCGGCGGCTGATCGGGCGTTAGCGCGATTTCCAGTCAGATGGCATGATCTGACGGCTCTAAAAATCGCGGTAACGGAGGGGGTAATAGCGCTCGACCCAATTCAATCAGGTCGAAACGCGCTCTAATCCGTCGCCGCGCACAAGCGGCTGGCGGCGTGGAACAGACAGGCGCGGGCGTCAGCGGGCAAATAATCGCGCAGCAACACATCCGCGCCAGCCCAATCGGTCCGGCTGGCACAGCCGATCAGGCGCAGCAGCGTCAATTCATCATGGGTGACGCCGCGGGCACAGGGGCGGTAAATCGCGACCGGGTCGGGCCACGCGCTGCCCACGGCTTCGATCAGGATCAACAGCGCGGCGGCGGCCCGCCCGCTGCCCAGCAGGCCGGACAGGCGCGGGGCGGGATCGCCGTCCCCGCCGCGGGCTGCGCCGCCCTGAATCACAATGGCAGCGCGGATGGCCACCAGCAATTGATGAGCGTTCGGTGGCAGCGCCGCGATGGTCGGCGGGGCAAGGCGGCACTGCAGGCTGGCGGCGGCGGGGTTCATCTGGCGGCTCCTGTCGGCTGAACTGACGCATTGGTCATTCCCAGTATATGCAATCGCGAATTAGTCGCAATAACTAAATTGCGGAAATTGGTTCGGGCTGGCCAATCGCCTTGCCGCCGACCGGCGGATCGGTCACATTGCCCCATGCGGATTTTCTATCTGATCGGCGGGTGGACGGCGTTGGTGCTGGCGGGCATCGGCGCGTTGTTGCCGCTGTTGCCGACGGTGCCGCTGGTGATTCTGGCGGCCTATTGCTTTGCCCGCTCTTCGCCCCGGCTGGAGGCGCGGCTGGTGGACCACCCGCTGTTCGGCCCGCATATCGCCAATTGGCGGGCACATGGCGCGATCAGCCGCCGGGGCAAATGGGCGGCCAGCGCGGCGTTCGCGGTGGGCATCGGCATCAGCATCATCGCGGCGCCATGGCCATGGCTGCTCGCCACCCCGCTGGCGGCCAGCCTGTGCCTGCCGTGGATTTGGTCGCGGCCCGATGGCGCGGCTTAGGCCAGATGCCGGGGTTCAGTCATCACCGGAATCGCTGGACGGCGCTCGGCGCATCGCCTAATGCTGGAAGCCTGATATGCACGCCTATGCCAACCCCACCCGCTTCCTTCGGATTGCGCGCCCGCTGACCAATTGGCTGGCGCTGGGCGGTCTGGCGCTGGTGCTGGTCGGCGCTTGGGCCGGGCTGACCCAAACCCCGGCGGACTATCTTCAGGGTGAGACGGTTCGCATCTTGTATATCCATGTGCCCGCCGCCTGGCTGGGTATGGGCGGTTGGTCGGCGCTGGCGATTGCCGGGCTGGTGCAACTGGTCTGGCGCCACCCACTGGCCGGGATTGCGGCGCGGGCGATTGCCCTGCCGGGGGCATTGTTCACCGCGCTCTGTCTGCTGACCGGATCGATCTGGGGCAAGCCGACGTGGGGCACATGGTGGGAATGGGATGGGCGGATGACGTCCATGCTGGTGCTCTTGTTCCTCTATGCAGGCTTTATCGCGCTGGCCGGGTCGGCGGCGGGCCGGGGGCAGGACGGCGGGTCATTGTCGCGCAGCGCCGCCATTTATGCCTTGGTCGGCGCGGTCAACATTCCGATCATCAACCGCAGCGTCGTGTGGTGGAACAGCCTGCACCAGGGGCCCAGCATCACGGTGCGCGGATCGAGCATCGACCCCAGCCTGCTGTGGCCGCTGGGGCTGACCTTGCTGGGATTTTCCCTGTTGTTCGGGGCGATTGTCCTGATGCGGATGCGCACCCAATTGGCCGACAATCGGGTGGCGGCGCGGCTGCGGCGGCTGGCGACGGGCGATGATGACGGCGACCGGACGGGGGTGGCGGCATGACCGCCTATTTGACCGGACAATGGGCATTTGTGGTGGCGGCCTATGCAGTCACGGCGGTGCTGTCGCTGGCGGTGCTGGGGGCTAGCTGGCGGGCGATGCGCCGGGCCGAGGCGCGGGCCGATGCCCT
>DAIUBZ010000122.1:0-5761 GCA_036846445.1 Sphingopyxis sp.
CATGCTGGGCCAGATAGGCATCGCGCTGGCCCACCGTCACCAGCAGCGATTCCCACTCGCCCGCCGCCGCCGCCGCCCGGGTCAGGGCAATGCGAAAGCCCGCGTCGAGCAGCCGCGCCTGCGCCTCCGCCCGCTCAAGATAGCGGCTCATCCAGAACAGGCCGGATGCGGTTTTGCCTAACATCGCCGATCCTCCGCCGCGCCGCCGCCCATCATGCCGCTAATCATCCAGCACCCATGTGTCCTTGGTCCCGCCGCCCTGGCTGCTGTTGACCACCAGCGACCCGGCCTTCATCGCCACCCGGGTCAGCCCGCCGGGGACAATGTCGATGCCCGCTGGCGACACCAGCACAAATGGGCGCAGATCGACATGGCGCGGGGCCAGCCCCTTTTTGGTGAAAATCGGCACGGTGGACAGCGCCAGCGTTGGCTGGGCAATATAATTGGCGGGGTTGGCCACCAGCTTGGCCCGGAACGCCGCCAGTTCGCGCCGCGACGCCGCCGGGCCAACCAGCATGCCATAGCCACCAGAGCCATGCACTTCCTTGACCACCAACTGGTCAAGCTGGTCCAGCACCTCGGCCAATTGGTCCGGCTCGCTGCACCGCCAGGTCGGGACATTGGGCAGCAGCGCCCGCTCGCCGGTGTAAAATTCGACGATGTCGGGCATATAGCTGTACAGCGCCTTGTCATCGGCGATGCCGGTGCCGGGCGCATTGGCGATGGTCACCCGCCCGGCGCGATAGACATCCAAAATGCCCGGCACCCCCAACTGGCTGTCAGGCCGAAAGTTTAAGGGATCGAGAAAATCATCATCCACGCGGCGGTAAATCACGTCCACCGGCTGATACCCCCGGGTGGTGCGCATCATCACCCGCCCGTCGGTCACCCGCAAATCATGGCCCTCGACCAGCTCCACCCCCATTTGGTCGGCCAGAAAACTATGCTCGAAATAGGCGCTGTTGAAAATGCCGGGGGTCAGCACCGCCACGGTCGGGGTGGCGCTGCAATCCGGCGGGGCGCAGGCGAGCAGCGACCGGCACAGGCGGGTGGGATAATCGCTGACCTCGCGCACCGGAATGCGGCTGAACAATTCGGGAAACATCTGCAGCATCGTTTCCCGGTTTTCCAACATATAGCTGACCCCGGACGGGGTGCGGGCATTGTCCTCCAGCACATAAAATTCGTCAGGCCCGGTGCGGACAATGTCGGTGCCGATAATGTGGGTATAGATGCCGCCGGGGGGATCGACCCCCATCATCTTGGGCAGAAACGCGGCATTGTCGGCGATCAGCGATCGCGGCACCCGCCCGGCCTTCAATATTTCCTGCCGGTGGTAAATATCGTGCAGAAAGGCGTTGATCGCCCGCACCCGCTGTTCAATCCCGCGTGACAGCCGCCGCCATTCTCGCGCCGCCAAGATGCGCGGCACAATGTCAAAGGGGATCAGCCGTTCATCGCCCCCCTGGTCGCCATAAACATTGAAGGTAATGCCGGTTTTGCGAAAAAAAATCTCGGCATCCTGGGCCTTGCCCGCCAGATCGCCGGGCTGTTGCGCCGCCAGCCAGGCGGCATAGTCGCCATAAGGCGCGGTCACGCCCTCCAGCCCCGCCAGATTGGCCACCCCGGCCGCCGCCATCATCTCGTCGAACGCCGCCGTTCGCGTCATAATCTGTGTCCGCCGCCGATATGCTGCCCCCCTCGCTTGCCCGGCCAAATTATCGCAGCAGCGGCAAATGGCAAGCGGCGTTTGTTACCGCGGCGTGTCCGGCCCGGGCAGCAGCAAATTGGCATCACCATAGCTGTAAAACCGATAGCCAGCGGCAATGGCATGGGCATAGGCCGCCTGCATCGGCCCCAGCCCCATCATCGCGCTGACCAGCATGAACAGGGTGGAGCGCGGCAAATGGAAGTTGGTAATCAGGCCAGCGGCGGCACGAAAG
This sequence comes from Sphingopyxis sp., assembly GCA_036846445.1. Lineage (GTDB taxonomy): Bacteria > Pseudomonadota > Alphaproteobacteria > Sphingomonadales > Sphingomonadaceae > Sphingopyxis. The sequence goes on from DAIUBZ010000122.1 coordinate 1,944, forward strand.
CGATAGCCCGGGGTGATGAAAATCGCGGTGTCGCCGCTGAACGGCGCAATCTGGCCATCGGCCCCGGCGGCGCTTTCGATCAGGCGCAGGCTGGTGGTGCCCACCGCGATCAGCCGCCCCCCCGCCGCCCGCACCGCATTCAGCTTTGCTGCGGTGGCGGCGCTGATTTCGCCCCATTCGGCGTGCATCTGATGGTCGGCGACCGCGTCCACCTTCACTGGCAAAAATGTGCCCGCCCCGACGTGCAGGGTCACGATCGCGCGGCCAATGCCGGCACCGTCCAGCGCCGCGATCAGTTCGGGGGTGAAGTGCAGCGACGCGGTCGGCGCGGCCACGGCACCATCGCGGGCGGCAAACATGGTCTGATAATCCGCCAGATCCGCCGCATCGGCCCCGCGCCTCTGGGCGATATAGGGCGGCAGCGGGGTGCGCCCGGCGCGGTGGAGCATCACCTCCACCGGCTCCTCGCCCAAAAATGCCAAAGTGATGCTGCCGTCCGCACCGCGCGCTTCGGCCACGGCAGCGACATCATGGCCAAAATCAATGGTTTCGCCAATCGCCAGCCGCTTTGCCCCGCGCACAAAGGCCTGCCACCGCCGCGCATCCAGCCGTTTGTGCAGCGTCGCGCCAATCGCCGCCCCCTGCCCGCCGGGCCGGTGGCGCACCCCCGCCAACTGCGCCGGGATGACCCTGGTGTCGTTGAAAATCAGGCAGTCGCCGGGGTGCAGCAAATGGGGCAGATCGCGGATATGCCGGTCGGCCAGCGTGCCGCCCGCATGGACCAGCAACCGGGCGGCATCGCGCGGCACCACCGGGCGCAGGGCAATGCGGCCCGGCGGCAAGACAAAATCGAAATCATCGACCCGCGTCCCCGCCCCAGCCCCCCGGTCCTGGCCCATCAGCGCAGCGGGGCGTTCAATTCATCCAGGCTCGGCTCGGCAGCCGGGGCGGCGGCCTCCACCAACAGCGCGGCGGGCGGCAGCGGTTTGGCGTCGGCGGCCACCGACACCTGAACCATCCGCGACATCACCCGTGGCGGTTCGCCGCGCTGGATCGCATCGACAAATTGCATGCCCGCCGTCACCCGGCCCACGGCGGTATAGTTGCGGTCAAGGCTGAACCGGGGCAACAGCATGATGAAAAACTGGCTGTTGGCGCTGTTCGGGCTTTCGGCCCGGGCCATCGACAAGGTGCCGCGAAAATGGGGCGTCGGGTTAAACTCGGCGGCCAAATCAGGCAAGTCGGACCCGCCGGTGCCAGTCGCGGTGGGGTCGCCGGTCTGCGCCATAAACCCCTCGATCACCCGGTGAAACTTCACCCCGTCGTAAAAGCCGCGCCGGGCGAGGGTTTTCAGCCGATCCACATGGGCCGGGGCGACATCGGGGTAAAGCTGAATGGTCACCCGCCCGCCGGTCGACAGGTCCAGATGCAGCATATATTCCGGATTGCCGATAAATTGTTCGCGCGGCATTGCCGCAGGGGCAGCGGGGGCGTCGGCGGGAGCCAAGGCGTCGGCGGTTTGGGCCGCCGCCGGGGCCATGATCGCCGCCGGGGCCATGATCGCCGCTGCCACACCGGCCAACAGCACAGATAATTTCATCATCAACTCACGCTTTCCTGAACCGCAGCATTGGGCCGCCACCGGCCACCCCCTAACCGCAAATTGCTGAACCCTCAATGAGCCGGACGCGCGGTGCCCCGGCCCAGCCCCGCGCTGACAATCCGCGCCGCGACATCCCTCTGCACCCGGGCGCTGACGAACGGGCTGATATTGCCGCCGAAAATCGCAATTTCCTTCACAAGGCGCGATGCAATCGGCTGAAGCGACACATCCGCCATCAAAAACACCGTTTCCACCCGGTCGTTGAGTTGCTGGTTCATCCCCGCCATTTGATATTCATATTCAAAATCCGCGACCGCGCGCAGCCCGCGCACAATCACCGCTGCGCCCTGGCGGTCAGCAAATTCCATGAGCAGCGCATCAAAGCCGACGACGGTGATATTGCCCGCAATGTCCGCCACTTCCCGGCTGACCATCGCAATGCGTTCGGCGTCGGCGAACATCGGGGTTTTGGCGGCATTGGTTGTCACCCCCACCACCAATTTGTCCACCAGCTTCGCCCCGCGCCGGATAATATCCATATGGCCCAGCGTGATGGGGTCAAATGTCCCCGGATAAACCCCGATCCGCATGCCCCCATTCCCCCCGAAATTGCCGCGATTACCGGTCGCGGCTGATGATATAGCGGGCAATGGCGCGCAGCAAATCCGCCTCCGGCCCATAATGGCCCAGATGGGCCACCGCCTGTTCGACCAGCAGCGCCGCCTGCGCCTGGGCGCGCTCCAGCCCCATCAGCGTCACGAAAGTTTCCTTGCCCGCATCCTGGTCCTTGCCCAGCGCCTTGCCCGCCAGCGCGGCATCGCCGGTCACGTCCAATATGTCGTCGGCCACCTGAAACGCCAGACCAATATCACGGGCATAGGCGGCCAGCGCCCGGCGGCCTTCGGCTGGCACCCGCGCCAAAATCGCCCCGGCCTCGACCGAAAAGCTGATGAGCGCGCCGGTTTTCAATTGCTGCAACCGGCTGACCGTGGCGAGGTCGAAATCGGCGGCGGCGGCGGCCAAATCCATCATCTGCCCCCCGGCCATGCCCGCCGGGCCAGCGGCGCGGGCCAGTTCCAGCACCAGTTCCGACCGCACAAATGGGTCGGGGTGGGCGGCGGGATCAGCCAGCCATTCAAAGGCAAGGGCGTGGAGCGAATCGCCCGCCAGCACCGCCGTTGCCTCGTCAAAGGCGCGGTGGACGGTGGGCTTGCCGCGCCGCACATCATCATCGTCCATGCACGGCAGATCGTCGTGGATCAGCGAATAGACGTGCATCGCCTCGACCGCCGCGCCAACGGTCAGCGCGGTTTCGCGATCGACATTGAACAGCGCCGCCACCGCCCGCACCAACAGCGGGCGCAGCCGCTTGCCGCCGCCAATCGCCGCGTGGCGCATCGCCTGAAACAGTCCGGCCCGCGCATCGCCGGGCACCGCCAGCCGCACATCGAAAAACCGGTCGATGTCAGCCGCGACATCAGCGATCGCCTCGCTCAGCAGCGCAGTTGCCGCCGGATCATTCCCCCCCGCCACCAGCTATTGCCCCGCCGGAAAGCCGGTAGTGGTAAGCGCCGCGCCGTCGCCGCCCGGCACAATCTGTTCAATCCGCGCCTGCGCCGCGTTCAGCCGCGCCTCGCACTGGGCACGCAACATCTGCCCGCGTTCATACAGCGCCACCGACTCCTCCAAACTCACCTCGCCCGTCTCAAGCTGGCGGACGATTTTTTCCAGTTCGGCAAGGGCGTCCTCAAACGCCAGCGGGGCGGCGGCATCCGCCGGGGGGGGTGGGGTGTCCATCCCGCCAGCTATGCAAGCGGCAAGCGGTGGGGGTCAAGCTTGACGTTGGCCAATGGGGCGTTAGGCTTTGCCAGCATCGCAGCACAGGGACACCCCGCATGACCAGCCAGTTGATCGCCGCCTATGTCGCCACCGCGCTGATCTTTGGCATCATGGACGCGGTCTGGCTGGGCAAGATGGTGCCCGCTGTTTACCGCCCGGAAATCGGCGAGGTGTTGATGCGCGGCTGGCGGCCCGTCCCGGCGCTGATATTTTATTTCCTGTACATATTGGGCATCCAGATTTTTGCGGTGGCCCCGGCGCTGGCCGATGGGCGGTGGCAGACGGCATTGCTGTGGGGGGCGCTGTTCGGCTTTTTCTGTTACATGACCTATGACCTCACCAACTATGCCACGCTGAAGGTGTGGAGCCTGAAGGT
>DAIUBZ010000123.1:0-2647 GCA_036846445.1 Sphingopyxis sp.
AGCGGTGACGCCGGCGGGGTGTCAGACAGGGGGGCGGCGGACATGGCTGCGCCCTATCGGCCCAGTCCCAGCATGGCCAGCGGGAAATGTGGCGCACGGTCAGTCCGGTGCGTACAGCCCGGCGACGAAAAATCCATCATTGCCCCCGGCCCCAACCGCACCCGGCAGAATGCGCAGCCAGCCGGCGGCAGCGGCGCTGACCCCCGGCGGCAGCAATTCGGCGGCAGCCGGTTCCACGCGCCAACCCGGATGGGAGGCCAGAAAATCAGCGATCACTGCCTCGCCTTCCTCTGGCTCCAGCGAGCAAGTGGCGTAAATCAGCCGCCCGCCGGGTTTCAGCCAGCCACTGGCGCGGGCAAGGAGCGCGCGCTGGCTGGCCGCCATTTGTCCGATCACTGCGGCGTCGACGCGGTAGAGGACATCGGGGTGGCGGCGGAAAATGCCGGTGGCACTGCACGGCGCATCCAGCAACACCGCGTCCACTGGCGCGGCCGGCTGCCAGGTCAGCGCATCCGCGATCACCACATCCGCCGCAAGCTGGCACCGCGCCAGATTTTCGGCCAGCCGTTCGGCCCGGCGCGGGTTGATCTCCACCGCCGTGACCGCCCAGCCAGCGGCGGCGAGTTGGAGGCTTTTGCCGCCGGGGGCCGCACACAGGTCAATGACCGCCGCGCCCGCGCCCGCGCCCAGCAGCCGGGCGGGCAGGGTGGCGGCAATATCCTGCACCCACCAGCCGCCGCTGTCGAAGCCGGGCAAGGCGTTCACCGCCGTGCCGCGCGCCACCCGGCGGTGTCCGGACAGCAGGCTGTCGCCAAGCGGATAGGCGGCGGCAGCAGCAGGATCGCCAAAGCTGAGATCGAGCGGCGGCGGCTCCGCCAGCGCCGCCCCGGCTGCGGCCAGCATCGGCGCGCCCCACGCGGCCTGCCACCGGGCGGCGACGTCGGCGGGCAGCGGGGGCAGCGCGGGCAATTGCCACGCCTCGCGCTGTGCCCGCGACAATATGCCATGGGCCAGGCGGCGCGGCCCGCCCTCCAACAGGGCCAGGCTGGTGGACACAACCGCATGGGGCGGGGTTTTCAGGATCAGATATTGCACCAGCGCCAGCCGCAGGACGGTGCGGACCTTGGCATCATCGGGCAGGATCGTCGCGGTGGCGCTGTCGATCAGTGCATCCAGCGGGCCGCACCAGCGCAGCGCCTCGCTGACCAACGCAATCGCCAAGGCCCGGTCATCACCGCGCAGCCCCTGACAGGCTGCATTGGCCGCCTGTTCCAGCGATTCGCCGCGGCGCAGCACCGCGTCCATCAGCCGCAGCGCGGCGCGGCGGGCGGGGGTGCCGGGCGGATCGGCAGGTCGGGGTGCGCGCTGGGGTCGGCGGGCGGATTCAGCCGCCACGCAGCGGGTCCAGCGCGCTGCGGCGTTCGCGCAGATCGCCGCGCGGCGCGGTGATACCCGCATCGCCGCCGCCGTCCAGCGCGTTCAGCGCGGCAATGCGCGCCTCGGTCGGCGGATGGGTGGAAAACAGCCCGCCAAGCGACAAAGGCGCGATATAAAGCTGCGCCGCCGCCGGGTTGCGGGTCGCGGTGCGGTTGGGGATGCGGGCGGCGGGCCCCGCGATTTTGGCGAGCGCGGACGCCAGCCCGCGCGGGCTGCCGGCAATTTCGGCCCCCACCTTGTCCGCGCCATATTCGCGGGTGCGGCTGATCGCCATTTGCACAATCATCGCGGCAAATGGGGCCACCAGCACCGCCAACAAGCCCGCAATCCCCGCGCTGCGCTGGTCGCCGCGAAAAAACATCGCAAAATTGGCCAGCATCGAGATTGCTCCGGCAATCGTCGCCACCATCGTCATCACCAGCGTGTCGCGGTTTTTCACATGGGCGAGTTCATGCGCCATCACCCCGGCGATTTCGTCGCGGCTGAGCATCGCCAGCAAGCCGGTAGTGGCGGCCACGGCGGCATTTTCCGGGTTGCGCCCGGTGGCAAAGGCGTTGGGATTGGGGTCATTGACGATATAGACTTTGGGCATGGGCAGGGCGGCACGCTGCGCCAATCCGGCCACCAGCGCGTAAAATTGCGGCTCGCTGGCCGGTGTCACCTCAACCGCACCGTGCATTTTCAGCACGATCTTGTCGGCGTTCCAATAGGTGAAGATATTCATGGCAATCGCAACCGCCAGCGCGATCATCATGCCCCCAGATCCGCCCAGCGTCAGGCCGATGCCCATGAACAAGGCGGTCAGCGCTGCCAGCAGCATCATCGTCTTTACATCATTCATCGCCTGATCCTCCAAAATTTGCCTTGGCCGGAACTCACCACAAATATATGGCGTTGGTCGGGCAGGAGACAAGTGCAACCGCGAAAGGACCGAGCCGTGCCGCCACCAGAACCCGCGCTCCGGCCAGTCAGCGAAGCGCCCGATATCGGCGGCACGCCCCGCGCGCGGCAGCGCCCCACCGGGCTGAACGCCCCCCATCATTGGCAGGCAAGCACCCCGCCCGCGCCAGCCGCCGCCGCGCCGGTGCCCGCCGCCGCACAACCCGGCGGACGCGACCCCGTGCGCTATGGCGATTGGGAGTATAAGGGTATCGCGATTGATTTTTAGGCAATCGCGAAGACGAAACGCGATTGATTTTTAGGCAATCGC
>DAIUBZ010000123.1:2747-5748 GCA_036846445.1 Sphingopyxis sp.
GATTGATTTTTAGGCAATCGCGAAGACGAAACGCGATTGATTTTTAGGCAATCGCGAAGACGAAACGCGATTGATTTTTAGGCAATCGCCAAGATGAAACGTCCGATCGGCAGCTTAGGCAGCAGGCGCGGTAGCAGCCGGGGCGGGCAGGGTGATCTTGCCCATTTCCACTTGCTTGCCAAACACCACGCTCATCAGATTGAGCGAGAAGAGGTGGGCGTAAATCAATGGCAACATGCCATTTTGAGCCATTTTGCGGAGCACGTCGCCGCGCAAATCGCGCAATTTCGCCTCATCAATCATCTGGAAGCCGCGATAGATAAACGGTTGCTCGGCGCCGTTTGGCTGAATTGACACTTCGCCGTCCATCAACAGATCGGCCTTTTTCAGCTCTTCCATGAATGCCGTGGTGCGCTGACCCGATTGCTCAAACTGCTCGCAAAAGCCCAAAATCGCCTTCACATGCTCGCTGGGTTCGGTGCCATCGAACAAGGGCTCACCTGTCTCAAACGCGCCCAGCGCATCCGTTGTCGGGTCGAAACACAGCGACAGATCATCGCTGTCCGGGCGCAACTTGGCCAGCATGAACGGATAGCGGCGGATATAGGCCGGGACATAGACCGGGTTGATGAGCTTGCCGGCGGCATCCACATAGACATTGACGCCTTCGTTCAGCCCCATCAGCGCCAGCGGCACCGGATTTTCGCCCGCCGAAAACACAATCGGGAAATCGCGGCAGGCGCTGATGAACTCATCGCTGGTCAGTGGCACGGCATGTTGATCGACCAGCCACAGCGCGGTGTCCGACGGTTGGGCCCGGTAATTGGCGTGATCGATGCTGGATAGCGGGATCAGGTCCCGGTAAAACAGCGGCAGATTGGACGGTGCGGGCGCGCTGGCCATGGGTTTTTGCTCCAGACAGGGTTGGGCCGGGCCGACATTGGCGGCCCGCCCGGATGATGAGCGCCTTTATGGCCGCCCGCGCGCCAGCGCAAGGGGGGCATTTATGGCACCAGCTTGCCGGGGTTGAACAGACCGTGGGGGTCCAGCCCCGCCTTCACCCCGCGCAGCGCGGCAATCCGCCCCGGACTTGCCAACGCGCGCAGCACCGCCAGCTTGGCCTGACCAATGCCATGTTCAGCCGAGATTGACCCGCCCAGCGCCTCGACATGGCGATACACCGCCATGCTGACCGCAGCGCCGTGCGCGGCAAGCCAGCCCGGCGCGTCCTCACCCGGCGGCGGCGCAACATGGTAATGCAGATTGCCGTCGCCCAAATGGCCATAGGCCATGGTACCGATACCCGGCCAGTCTGCCGCCAGCGCCGCTGCTGATGTGCCGATGAAATCAGGCACCAACGCCACCGGCAGGCTGATGTCATGTTGCAGCGCCGGCCCCGCCGCGCGGCTGGCTGCCGAAATCCCCTCGCGCAGCCCCCACCACGCGTCGGCGCTGGCATGACTGGCGGCAATCGCCATGTCGGCGATCAGCCCGGCGTCGGCCAGCGGCGCGGCGGCGGCGATCAGCCTGTCCGCCAGGGCCTGCTCATCATCGCCCGTCCATTCGGTCAATATGTGCCACGCGCCTGGCGCTGAAATCGGTCGCCGCGTGCCCGGCTGATGTCTCAGCACCGCCTTGACGGCAGATTCGGGCATCAGCTCAAACCCCTCCATCGCGCCGCCTGACGCCGCAGTGAAGGCCCGCAAGATTTTCAGCGCGTCCGCCGGGCTGGCCGCGCCAATCCAGCCGACCGCGCGCGCTGCTGGCTGCGGCACCAGCCGCACGCTGGCCGCAGTGATGACCGCCAGCGTGCCTTCCGACCCGCACAGCAAATGGCGCAGGTCATAACCGCGATTGTCCTTGGCCAGCGGAGCCAGCGTATCGACCACCGTGCCGTCCGCCAGCACCGCCTCCACCCCCAGCGTCAGCGCGCGCATGGTTCCAAAGCGCAGCACCTGGGTGCCGCCCGCGTTGGTTGCGACCAGTCCGCCAATGGTGGCCGAGCCTTTGCCGCCCAGCGTCAACGGAAAGCGCATGCCGTGCGTGGCGGCAGCATCGTGCAGATGCTGCAAAATCACCCCGGCCTCGGCCACCGCCACCCCGGCGTCAGCATCCAGCGCGCGGATCTGGTTCATCCGGCGCAGCGACAATAGCAATTGCCCGCCACTGGCATCCGGGGTGGCGCCGCCAACCATCCCGCTGTTGCCGCCCTGGGGCACCAGCGCCGCCCCGGCGGCAGCGCAGCGCTGCACCACTGCCGCCACCTCAGCGGTGGTTGCTGGCGACAGCATGGCGCGGCTGCGCCCATGATAACGGCCGCGCCAGTCGGTCAGCCATGGCCGCAGCACATCCTGATCGGTGCAAATGCCCGCCGGGCCGAGCAATGCGGCCAGATCGGCCAGCAAAGCGGCACTTGGCGGCAATGATGCGCGATTGTTGCTTGAGTTCATCAGTCGTTCAACCCATCGTCACTACTAAGGCTGTCTCTGCTGGACGATATAGGGTTGGATGTGCGGATCGACCAGAACATGATGAAACTGCTGGTTGCGGCAAGCGCCCTGGTCGCGATCGGCCCGGCGGCGGCGTTACCGGTCAGCCTGCCGGCGGTCGGCGCGCCCGCGCGTTATCAACTGGTTGTCGAGCGGCAGGTGATCATTCGCGTCCCCGCGCGGGCCAATCCGATCAATCAATTTTCCCCCGCCGCGCCGCCGCGCCGCGCGGCGCCCGTGCCCATGCAGGTGTGGACGGAACGCAAGGCGCCGCGCTGTGTGGCCGCCAACCAGATATTCGCGATCCATTCGGCCCAGCGCGACAGTATCGAGTTGTTGACCCGAGAGGGTCAGCGGCTGCGCGCGCGCTTGCCTCGTGGTTGCCAGGGCATTGAATTTTACGAGGGATTTTACCTCCGCCCTGCCGCCGATGGCCGCTTGTGTGCCGACCGTGATATCATCCACGCGCGGTCGGGGGCGCAATGCAAAATCGACCGGTTCCGGCTGTTGGT
>DAIUBZ010000124.1:0-5710 GCA_036846445.1 Sphingopyxis sp.
AATTGCGATGTGGTCTTGTCGCTCACATATTCTCTCCCGCCATGACTGCGCCGTGCATGCCCAATGGCCCTAATCACCTGCCGCGCAATTTGCACCAGCTAATCATGGCCCATTCCATCCACCGGGATTTGCGCGTCCCGGCAAATGCGCTAGGCACACAGGCGCAATGTCCGCCCCCGCACCCCCTGACCACACGCCGATGATGGCGCAATATCATGCGCTGAAGGCCAAGGCCGAGGGCAGCTTGTTATTTTACCGGATGGGCGATTTTTTCGAGCTGTTTTTTGATGACGCTCGGGTGGCGGCGGCCTGCCTTGACATTGCCCTGACCAGCCGGGGGACCAGCGGCGGCGCGCCGGTGCCAATGTGCGGGGTGCCGGTTCATGCCGCCGACGCCTATCTGGCCCGGCTGATCCGCGCCGGCCACCGGGTGGCGATTGCCGAGCAGGTGGAAACCCCGGCGGCGGCGCGGGCGCGGGGCGGGGCCAAGGCACTGGTCCGCCGCGCCATCGTGCGCCATGTCACCGCGGGCACGCTGACCGAGGATGCCCTGCTCGACGGGCGCAGCGCCAACCGGCTGGTGGCGGTGGTCGAGGTTGCCGGCGCAGGCCGGGTCGGAATTGCGGCGGCGGATATTTCCACCGGGCGCTGCGAATTGCTGGCGGCGGCGCCCGGTGACGTGGACCGCGAGCTGGCCCGGCTGGCCCCCAGCGAAATTGTCGCCCCGGCGGGCACGCCGCTGGCGGCGCGGCTGGACCCGGCACGGGTGGTGGCGGCCCCGGCGGCCAGCTTTGCCAGCGATGATGCGGCGGCGCGCGCGGCGGCGGCCTTTGGCGGCGATGCGGGGATGTGGCTGGCGGATCTGGGCCGGGCGGAGCTGGCAGCGCTGGCGGGCTTGCTCGCCTATATCGCCCACACCAGTTGTGGCGCGCCGCTGTTGCTGGTGCCGCCCGAACCCCGCGCCCCCGCCCATATGGGAATTGATGCCGCCACCCGCGCCAGTCTGGAGCTGACCCGCACGCAGCAGGGCGCGCGGGCGGGCAGCCTGCTTGCCGCCATCGATGCCGCCGTGACGGCGCCGGGCGCGCGGCAATTGGCAGACGATCTCAGCGCGCCGCTGACGGATGCGGCGGCGATCAACGCCCGGCTGGATCTGGTGGCCTGGCTGGCGGCGGATGCCCGGCTGCGCGCCGATGTCCGGGTGATTTTGCGCGCCCTGCCCGACCCGGCGCGCGCCATGGGCCGGTTGGTGGCCGGGCGGGGCGGGCCGCGCGATCTGGCGCAGCTGGGCGCGGCGCTGAACGCGGCCGCCGCGCTCAATGACCGGTTGGCGGGTGCGGCGGCGGCCTCGCCCCCGGCGCTGCTGGCCGAGTTGCTGCCCGCGCTGGTGGGCCATGGCGCGCTGACCGATGAACTCAGCCGGGCGCTGATCGCTGACCCGCCGGTGGACGGGGCGGGCGGGGGTTATATCGCCGATGGCTATGACGCGGCACTGGACGCGCTGCGCGCGGCGGCGCGGGACGGGCGTGCGGCGATTGCGGCGCTGGAGGCGGAATATCGCGGGCAAACCGGGATTGGCGCGCTGAAAATCCGGCATAATGCGGTGCTGGGCTATCATATCGAGGTGCCCGCGCGCCATGCCGACCCGCTGATGGCGGCGGATAGCGGCTTTACCCACCGCCAGACGATGGCGGGCGCGGTGCGCTTCAACGCCCCGGCGCTGCACGATCAGGCCAGCCGGGTGGTGGCGGCGGCGGGCCATGCGCTGGCGGCGGAGGCGGCGCATCTGGAGGCGCTGACCGCGCAGGCGACTGCCCAGCGCGGGGCGGTGGCGGCCACGGCGGCGGCGCTGGCGCGGCTGGATGTGGCCGCCGCGCTGGCCGAGCAGGCGATGCTGCGCGGCTGGTGCCGCCCGGTGCTGGAGCCTGGCGGGTCAGGCGCGCCGGTGCTGGCGATCACCGCCGGGCGGCATCCGGTGGTCGAGGCAGCGCTGGCCGCCAGCGGCGGGGCGTTTGTGCCCAATGATCTGGCCCTGGCGGAAAACGACCGCATCTGGTTGGTCAGCGGCCCGAACATGGGCGGCAAATCAACGTTTTTGCGTCAAAACGCCCTGATCGTGGTGATGGCGCAGGCGGGCAGTTTTGTCCCCGCCGCCGCCGCCCGCATCGGCGTTGTCGATCAATTGTTCAGCCGGGTCGGGGCCAGCGACAATCTGGCGCGCGGCCAATCCACCTTCATGGTGGAAATGGTGGAAACGGCGGCGATTCTGGCGGGGGCCACCCCGGCCAGCTTTGTGATATTGGACGAAGTGGGCCGTGGCACCTCGACCTATGACGGGTTGGCACTGGCGTGGGCGGTGGCAGAGGCGATTCACGACGGCCCGCGCTGCCGCTGTCTGTTTGCCACCCATTTTCACGAATTGGGGCGGCTGGCCGGGCGGCTGGACGCGCTGAGCCTGCACCATGTCCGGGCGCGGGAGTGGCAGGGCGATCTGGTGCTGCTGCACGAGGTGGGACCGGGCATGGCCGACCGCAGCTATGGGCTGGCGGTGGCGCGGCTGGCTGGGGTGCCGCCGCCGGTGGTGGCGCGGGCCGAGGCGGTGCTGGCGGCGCTGGAGGCCGGCCGTGCCAGCGCCAATGGCGCGGCTGCGCCCGCCGCACCGGAGGCCGGGCTGGACGATCTGCCGCTGTTTGCCGCCGAAGCGCCGCCTGCGCCGCCGCCCGATCCGCTGCGCGCGGCGCTGGGCGAAGTTGCGCCCGATCATCTGAGCCCGCGCGCGGCGCTGGATCTGATATACCGGCTGAAAGCGCTGGCGGCGGGACCGGCGGGACCCCGGGAAACTGGCCGGGTGGAGGGGCTGCGATGAGCGAAGTTTTTGCCGGGCTGACCGCGCGCCGCGCCATTATCGACCGGCGCGCAATCGCCGATGGGTTGGCGGCTGGGGCGGCGGAGCCAGCCACCCCCGCCGCGCACCGGGCCGCACTGGTCGCCGCGCTGAAACCCGCGCTGGCGGCGGGGCGGGCGGAACTTGCCCGGCGGCTGGTGGCCAGCCCGTCGGCGGGGCGGCTAACCGCGCTGGGCGGGGCGTTTCTGGTCGATCAACTGATCCGGCTGGCCCATGATTATACCGTCGCCTATATTTACCCGCCCAACAACCGCTCGGCGGGGGAGCGGCTGACGATCATGGCGGTCGGCGGCTATGGCCGTGCCGAAATGGCCCCGCACAGCGACGTCGATATCGGCTTTCTGACCCCGTTCAAACCGACAAGCTGGACCGAGCAGGTGGTGGAGACATTGCTCTACACGCTGTGGGATCTGGGGCTGAAGGTGGGGCACAGCACCCGCTCGCTGGACGAGATGATCCGGGCGGCCCGCACCGACCTGACCGTCCGCACGGCGCTCCTGGAAGCGCGCTTCATCTGGGGCGACCGGGCGCTGTATGACGCCGCCGGGGTGCGTTTTGCCGCCGAGGTGGTGGCGGGCGGTGCGCGCGGCTTTGTCGCCGACAAATTGGCCGAACGCGACGAGCGCCACCGCCGGATGGGCGATTCGCGCTATGTCGTCGAGCCGAACGTCAAGGAGGGCAAAGGGGGCCTGCGCGATCTGCACACCCTCTATTGGATTGGCAAATTTCTGCACCGGGTGCGCCAGCCGGCTGAGCTGGTTGACGCTGGCCTGTTCGATGCGCGGGAATATCGGCAGTTCAGCCGGGCGGAGAGTTTTCTGCTGGCGGTGCGCTGTCACCTCCATCTGCTGGCCGGGCGGGCGGAGGACCGGCTGACCTTCAACTGGCAGCCAGAGGTGGCGCGGGCGATGCACTTTGCCGACCGCCCCGGCAAAAGCGCGGTCGAACGGTTCATGCAGCTGTATTTCCTGCACGCCAAGGCGGTGGGCGATCTGACCGGCACATTTCTGGCGCATCTGGATGACCAGATGGCGGCGCGCGGGCGGCGCTATTTGCCCAGCATCCGCCGCCGCCCCTCTCGGCTGGGCGGCTTTGTGCTGGACCGGGGGCGGCTGGCGCTGCCCAACGCCGATTTTTTTGCCGACGACCCGGTGCGGCTGCTGGAGATATTTGCCCTGGCCGACAAACATGGGCTGGAAATTCACCCGCAGGCGTTTCGGGTGGCGCGGGCCAGTTCGGTGCTGATTGACCCGGCGCTGCGGCAAAACCCGCGTGCCAACGCCCTGTTTCTGGACGTGCTGACCAGCCCGCGTGACCCCGAAACCGTGCTCCGCTGGATGAACGAGGCCGGCGTGTTCGGGCGGTTTGTGACCGAATTTGGCCGGATCGTCGCCCAGATGCAGTTTGACATGTATCACCATTATACGGTCGATGAACACACCATCCGCGCCATCGGCCTGCTCAGCCGGATTGAACGCGGCGAGCTGAAGGCCGACCATCCGCTGTCCAGTGCCGTGCTGGGCCAGGTGCAATTGCGCCGCGCCCTGTATGTGGCGGTGCTGATGCATGATATTGCCAAGGGGCGCGGCGGCGACCACAGCGTGCTGGGCGCGCAAATGGCGCTGACCCTGTGCCCCCGGCTGGGGCTGGATGCGGCGGAGACCGAGACGGTGGCCTGGCTGGTCCGCCACCATCTGTTGATGTCGGCCACCGCGTTCAAGCGCGATCTGGCCGATTACAAGACGATCCTGGATTTTGTCGAGGTGGTGCAATCGGCAGAGCGGCTGCGGCTGCTGCTGGTGCTGACGGTGGTGGATATTCGCGCGGTCGGCCCCGGCATCTGGAACGGCTGGAAACGGCAATTGCTGACCGATTTGTTCGACGCCGCCGAGGAAATGCTGCGGCTGGGGCACAAGCAACATGGGCGCGAGGCGCGGATTACCGCCAAGCGGGCGGCGGCGGCGGCGGCCAGCGGCATGGCAGCGGCGCAGTTCGACGCGCTGGCCCGCCGCCTGCCCGCCAGTTACTGGATTGCCGAGCCGGCCGAGATGATCGTCCGCAATCTGGCCCATATGGCGGCGGCGGATCCGGCCACGCCGCTGCACGTCGCCGCTGTGCCCGACCCGTCGCGCGGGGCCACGCTGGTGATGGTGCTGGCGGCGGACCATCCGGGGCTGTTTTACCGGATTGCGGCGGGCATTCATCTGGTTGGCGGGAATATTATCGATGCCCGCATCCACACCACCCGCGACGGCATGGCGCTCGACAATTTTCTGGTTCAGGATCCGCTGGGGCGGCCCTTTGCCGATGCCGGGCAGTTGGACCGGCTGCAACGCGGCATCGCCGATGCGCTAACCGGGCGGACCAAATTGCTGCCCCGGCTGGCGGCGCGGCCCGCCGCCCATCCCCGCGCCGCCAATTTCACCGTGGTGCCCAATGTGCTGGTGGACAATAAGGCGTCGAACCGCTTCACCGTGATCGAGGTGAATGCCCAGGACCGCCCGGCGCTGCTCAGCCAATTGGCCTATGCCCTGTTTCAATCAAAGGTGATGCTGCACAGCGCCCATATTGCCACCTATGGCGAGCGGGCGGTGGACACATTTTACGTCACCGACCTGACCGGCGACAAGATCACCGGCCCGGTTCGGCTGAAGACGCTGGAAAAACGCCTGCTGGCCGCCGCAGCGGGCGAGGAGGTGGCGGCCGCGGCGGCCTGACCTCGCTCAACCGGGCTTAACCGCGCAGCTCCGCACCCAGCTTGGCCGCCGCCGCCACGATCTTGGCGCTGATCGCCCTCAGCTCCTC
>DAIUBZ010000125.1:0-5687 GCA_036846445.1 Sphingopyxis sp.
AGGGCGCAGCCATGTCCGCCGCCCCCCTGTCTGACACCCCGCCGGCGTCACCGCTGCGGATTCCTGATTTTCGCGCCTATCTTCTGGCGCGATTCTGCGCGGTGGTGGCGACAATGGCGATGGTCGTCATCATCGGTTATCAGGTTTATGACGTTGCCCGGGACGATTATGGCATGTCGGTCCGGGCGGCGGCGTTTCAGCTTGGGCTGGTCGGGCTGGTGCAATTTGTGCCGCTGGCCCTGCTCACCCCGGTGGCGGGCTGGGTGGCGGACCGGTTTGAGCGGCGGCGAGTCGCGCAATGTGCCAATATGGTCGATATGGGCGTCGCGCTGGCGCTGGGCTGGTTTACCTACGCCGATGCGCTGACCCTGCCGATCCTGTTTCTGCTCGCGGCGCTGCACGGGGTGGCGCGGGCGTTCGTCGGTCCGGCGATGAGCGCGATTGCGCCCAATATCGTGCCCCCCGCGCTGTTGCCGCAAGCCATCGCGCTCAGTTCCATCGCGTGGCAGGCCGGATCGGTGATCGGCCCGGCGGCGGGCGGGTTCCTCTATGCCGCCGATGGCGCGCTGACCTATTGGGTGGCGGCGGCGCTGTTGGCGCTGGCGACCGTGTCCATTGGCATGGTGCGGCCGGTGCATCCGCCGCCGCCCGCCGCCCGGCGGCACCCGCTGCGCGAAATGGTCGACGGGCTGGTCTTTACCTGGCGCGATCAATTTTTGTTTGCGGCGATTACGCTGGACTTGTTCGCGGTCCTGCTGGGCAGTGCGGTGGCGATGTTGCCGGTCTTTGCCCGCGATATCTTGTTTGTCGGCACGGACGGGCTGGGGCTGCTGCGTGCCGCTCCGGCGGCAGGCGCAGCGGTGGTGGCACTGTGGCTGGCGCTGCGGCCCCTGAAACACAATGTCGGGGTGAAGATGCTGTGGGCGGTGGTGGTGTTCGGGCTGGCAACAATGGGATTTGGCCTGTCGCTGGATTTTCACCTGTCGCTGGCGATGCTGGTGGTGATGGGGGCGAGCGATATGTTGTCGGTCTATGTCCGCTCGTCGCTCGTTCAATTGAACACGCCGGACGCCATGCGCGGGCGGGTCAGTGCCGTATCGGGGCTGGCGATTTCGGCGTCGAACGAGCTGGGCGAAATGCGCTGCGGCACGCTGGCGGCGCTGGTGGGGCCAGTGGCGGCGGTGGTCGGCGGCGGGGCCGCGGCCATCGCGGTGACGGCGGTGTGGGCCTGGCGCTTCCCCAGCCTGCGCCGCGCCCGCACCTTTGCCCCGCAATATCGCAGCAGCGGTTGAACGCCGCCCCCGCTTCGGCCTATAGCCAGCCAACGCCAACAGGAGCATGCCCACGTGAAAGCCGCATCCATTCTCGACACCATCGGCGGCACCCCGCACATTCGGATGGCGCGGCTGTTCCCCGGCGCAGAGGTGTGGATTAAGTCGGAACGCAGCAACCCCGGCGGATCGATCAAGGACCGCATCGGGCTGGCGATGATCGAAGCCGCCGAGGCAGATGGCAGCCTGGCCCCGGGCGGCACGATTGTGGAGCCAACGTCGGGCAACACCGGTATTGGCCTGGCCATGGCGGCGGCGGTCAAGGGATATCGGCTGGTGTTGGTGATGCCGGAATCCATGTCGCTGGAACGGCGGCGGCTGATGCTGGCCTATGGCGCGACCTTTGACCTGACCCCGCGTGAAAAGGGCATGAAGGGTGCGATTGAGCGGGCGATTGAGCTGGTGGCAACCACGCCCGGCGCATGGATGCCCCAGCAATTTGAAAATCCTGCCAACATCGCCGTTCATGTCCACACCACTGGCCCCGAAATCCTGGCCGATTTTGCCGATACCCCGATTGACGCGATCATCACCGGAGTCGGCACTGGCGGGCATATCACTGGCTGCGCCCAATTCTTGCGGGCGCATTGGCCGAATTTGCAGATTTTTGCGGTCGAGCCAGCGGCATCGCCGGTGATCGGCGGCGGCCAGCCCGCGCCGCACCCGATTCAAGGAATTGGCGCGGGCTTCATTCCCGCCAATCTTCACACTGGCCTGCTCGATGGGGTGATTGCCGTCGATGCCGCCGCCGCCAAAGATTATGCGCGGCGCGCCGCGTGCGAGGAGGGAATGCTGGTCGGCATTTCATCGGGCGCGACCTTGGCCGCCATCGCCAGCAAGCTGGCCGAATTGCCGCCGGGCAGCCGGGTGCTGGGGTTCAACTATGATACCGGCGAGCGCTATCTGTCGGTGCCCGACTTCCTGCCCGAGGTGTGAACACAGCCGCTGGTCAAGTGCCACTGGCCCGCGACTGGGCGGGGTGGAGTTTTGCCGCATTGGCGCTCGCGGTGATCGGCGGGGTGCTGGCCACCCTGCCCCCGTCCGCGCTGATGCCCGCCGGGGTGGGCGCGGCACCGCCGGTGCCGCCCGCTGACCGGGTGCCGCCGGTTGCGCCGGTGGAGTTGGCCCCAATTGCCCCTGCCGACGCCCGGGCCGCCAATGCGTTGGTGCCCTTTGCCGCGCCCGATGGCGTGATGGCCCCGGCGTTCCGCTTTATTGGCAGTGCCGCCGACCAGTTGCGGGCGCGCGACTGTCTGGCCGCTGCCGTCCTGTATGAGGCGGGCGACGATGCCATCGGCCAGCGCGCCGTGGCCCAGGTCGTGCTGAACCGCGCCCGCCATCCCGCCTTTCCCGGCACCGTGTGCGGGGTGGTGTTTCAGGGGTCGGAGCGCCGCACCGGCTGCCAATTCACCTTTACCTGTGATGGCGCGCTGGCCCGCCGCACCACTGACGCCGCATGGGCGCGGGCGCAGGCGGTGGCGGAGCAGGCGCTGGGCGGGCTGGTCTTTGGCCAGGTTGGGCTGGCCACCCATTATCACACCGATTGGGTGCGCCCCTATTGGAGCGACAGCCTGACCAAAATCACCGCAGTCGACACGCATTTATTCTTTCGCTGGCCGGGCTATTGGGGAACGACGGCGGCGCTGCGCGCTGGCGGGGGCCGCGATGAGCCGGTGGTGGCCAAGCTGGCGGCCCTGTCGGTCCACCACGGCGCATTGGTGACCGTTCCGGACGATGTCGGCAACCTTGCCAACGCTGCGCCCAGCCTGCCGCCGCTCAGCGATACGCGCATCGCCCAGGCCCCGACAGTAGATGGCGCGCGCGAGACGATCTTGCTGGCGCTCGACCCCCGCAGCCCGGCGGATGGCTATGCCGGCTTGGCCCTGCAATTGTGCGGCGAGCGCCCCTATTGCAAGCTGATGGGCTGGACGAATGCGGGGCTGAAACCCGGCAGCGAGGCGATGTCAGGCGAGCAGCGGGCGGCGATGAGCTTTTCCTATTTGCGCGACCGCACCACCGGCTTTGAACGGATGTTGTGGAATTGCAGCCAAAGCCCGCGCGCCAACCCCCGCGATTGCATGAAACGCTGATCCCGGGTGTAACCCGGCGGCGGCGGCCTGCGAACACCCCTTGACCCTCGCCGCGCTTGCGCCATGGTTGGGGCGGCGCTGGCCGGCGGCGAGATAAGGGAATATGTGATGCGAAGCAGCCGGATGTTGGTGCTGGCCGGACTGGCAGCGGTGGTTACGGCATTTTTCTGGCTGGACCTCGACCAGTTTTTCACCCTCGCATCGATCAAGGCGCAGCAAGACGGCTTTGCCCGCCTCTATGCCGACCATCCGGCGGCGACGATCGCGCTGTTTGCCATCGTCTATATTGGCGTGACGGCGGCCTCGCTGCCCGGCGCGGCCCTGCTCACGCTGGCGGCGGGCGCGCTGTTCGGGCTGGTGATCGGCACGGCGGTGGTGTCGCTGGCGTCCACCATCGGGGCAACGCTCGCCTTTTTGTCGGCGCGCTTTGTGCTGCGCGATTGGGTGGTGGCGCGCTTTGGCGACCGGCTGGCGGGGATTGATGCGGGCATGGCGCGCGATGGGGCATTTTATCTGTTTTCGCTGCGACTGGTGCCGATTTTTCCGTTTTTTCTGGTCAATCTGGTGATGGGACTGACCGCGATCCGCACCCTGACCTATGCGTGGGTCAGCATGGCGGGGATGTTTCTGGGCACATTGGTCTATGTAAACGCGGGCACACAACTCGCCCGGATTGACAGTCTGGCGGGGATTGCCTCGCCCGCGCTGCTCGCTTCCTTCGCTGCGCTGGGGCTGATGCCGTGGGTCGGGCGCTGGATCATGGCCGCGATGAAACGCCGCCGCGTCTATGCCCGCTGGCCGCGCCCGCGCCGATTTGACCGCAATCTGGTGGTGATTGGCGCGGGCGCGGCGGGGCTGGTCTCGGCCTATATCGCCGCCATGGTCAGGGCCAGGGTCACGCTGGTCGAGGCGCACAAAATGGGCGGCGATTGCCTGAACTTTGGCTGTGTCCCGTCGAAGGCGCTGATCAAATCAGCGAAAATCGCTCATTATGTCCGGGACGCCAGCGCCTATGGCCTGACCGCCAGCGCGCCGACGGCGGATTTTCGCGCGGTCATGGCCCGGGTCAAGGCGGTGGTCGCGGCGATTGAGCCGCATGACAGTGTCGAGCGGTTCACCGGGCTTGGCGTCGATGTGGTGCGCGGCCATGCGACGTTGATCGATCCCTGGACGGTCGAAATCAGCCCGGGCGGCGGCGGCGCGCCCACCCGATTGACCAGCCGCGCAATCATCATCGCCGCCGGGGCGGCGCCCGCCGTGCCGCCACTGCCGGGGCTGGACGCGGTCGGCTATGTCACCAGCGACACCATGTGGGATGCCTTTGCGGAACTGGACGTGATTCCGCCGCGCATCGCAGTGCTCGGCGGTGGGCCGATTGGCTGTGAACTGGCGCAGGCGTTCAGCCGCCTGGGCAGCGCGGTCACGCTGATCGAGGCTGGACCGCAGCTATTGGCCCGCGAAGATGCCGACGCGGCGGGGGTGGTGTTGGCGGCGTTGGCGGCGTCGGGCGCGACCGTCCTGACCGGCCACAGCGCGGTGCGGTGCCAGATGGCGGGCGGCGAGCGCCAGATTGTGGTTGACGGGCCGGACGGACAGCGGGCGATCGGCTTTGACGCGCTGATCGTCGCGGTGGGGCGCAAGGCGCGGCTGACTGGCTATGGTCTCGAAACGCTGGGCATCGATACCGACCGGACGGTGGTGACCGACGAATATCTGGCCACGCTCTACCCCAATATCTATGCCGCCGGTGACGTGGCCGGGCCGTATCAACTCACCCATGTTGCCTCGCATCAGGCATGGTTCGCCAGCGTCAACGCGCTGTTCGGCCAGTTTCGCCGGTTCAAGGCCGATTATCGCGTCATCCCGGCGGTGACCTTTACCGACCCGGAGGTCGCTCGGGTCGGCCTGAGCGAGGGCGAGGCACAGGCACAAGGGATCGCTTATGAGCTCACCCATTATGCCCTCGACGATCTGGACCGGGCAATTGCCGACAGCGCCACCGCCGGTTTCGTGAAAGTGCTGACCGCACCGGGCAAGGACCGGATATTGGGAGCAACCATCGTCGGCCAGAACGCCGGGGAAATGCTGGCCGAATTTGTCCTGGCGATGAAGGCTGGGTTGGGGCTGAACAAGATATTGGCGACCATCCACGCCTATCCCACCATGGCAGAGGGCAATAAATATGCCGCCGGGATCTGGAAACAGGCACGCAAGCCGGAAAAACTGCTGCGCTGGGTGGAACGCTATCATGACTGGCGGCGGGGCT